>DATKJJ010000030.1:0-2448 GCA_035543695.1 Gemmatimonadales bacterium
TCAAACGCCTCGAAGGCAAGAACGTGAAGCCGGGCAGCAGCAAGCGGGATCTGGCCGAAGCGCTGCGCAAGGACATCCGCGACTTCAAGACCAAGAACAAATGCAGCCGCCTGGTCATGATCTGGTGCGCCTCCACCGAGATTTTCATCAGTCCGGGCCCGGCGCATTGGACGCTGGAAGCCTTCGAGAAGGCGGTCGACGCGAACGATCCTACGATCGCGCCGTCCATGCTGTACGCCTACGCCGCCATGCTGGAACGGGTGCCCTTCGCCAACGGAGCCCCCAACCTGACCTGCGATTTTCCTGCGATGGAGCAGCTGGCCAAGAGCAAAGGCGTGCCCATCGGGGGGAAGGACTTCAAAACCGGGCAGACCATGATCAAGACCGTGCTCTCGCCCATGTTCAAGGCCAGGATGCTGGGCGTGGCCGGATGGTACTCCACCAACATCCTGGGCAACCGGGATGGCGAAGTGCTGGACGATCCGGAGAGCTTCAAGACGAAGGAAGAGTCGAAGCTCGGCGTGCTGGAGTACATCCTTCAGCCGGAGGTCTATCCCGAGCTGTACGGCAACATGTATCACAAGGTGCGGATCAACTACTACCCGCCCCGGGGCGACAACAAGGAGGGCTGGGACAACATCGACATCTTCGGGTGGCTGGGCTACCCGATGCAGATCAAGGTCGATTTTCTCTGCCGAGATTCCATCCTGGCCGCGCCCCTGGTGCTCGATCTGGCCCTCTTCTTCGATCTGTCGCAGCGGGCCGGCCTTACCGGGATCCAGGAGTGGCTCTCCTTCTATTTCAAGAGCCCGCAGGTGGCGCCCGGACTTTACCCGGAGCACGATCTCTTCATTCAGCAGCTCAAGCTCAAGAACACGCTTCGGTACCTGATGGGTGAGAAGCAGATCACCCACCTGGGAATTGAGTACTACCTTGAGGATTGATATGAAGTATTTCCACCGCACTCACCTTTCTCCCGACGACGTACTGGCCGGGGCCGCCCAGTTCTTCGGCGCTACGCTCGCGCCGGTGGAGGAGGGCCCGCGCCGCCGCCAGTTTGCCGGTTCGATTGGCCGGATCGGCGTGTCGGTGCAGGCGGAAGGCGGCCACTATACCCTGGTCACGGTGGACACCAACCAGGTCGGCGAGAGCGAGGCCGACAAGCTGGCCAAGCGGTTCCTCACCCTGGTGCACACCCGCGCCGAACCGGGTCACCGTCCCATTGGGGCCTACTGATTTTTCCAACACGATACTCAACATCCCAGTGATGCCTAGGAGAATTGCCACGATGCTCGTCCCCCGCACGGTCTCGCGCCACGCTGCCCGGCTCCTGCTCCTCTTGCTGGCCGGGATATCGCTGCTCCCGGCCGCGCTCCCCGGACTGCTGGCCCAGGAGGTCCAGGGTGCCGAGCACCGGCCAGGGGGTGAGGTCAATCTCCGCCTGCCTGATCTGAATCAGGGAGACTTCCTCGGCTTCACCGGCCATCAGATTCTCCTCAGCGGTCTCGTGGTCTGCGTGCTGGGACTGCTGTTCGGGCTGATGAGCTATTCCCATGTCAAGAACCTGCCGGTCCACCGGTCCATGGCCGAGATCTCCGAGCTGATCTACGAAACGTGTAAGGCGTACATGATCCAGCAGGGCAAGCTGCTCCTGGTGCTGTTCGGGTTCATCGGGGCGGTCATCGTCGTCTACTTCCTGCTGACCGGGCTGGAGCTGCCCAAGATCCTGGTCATTCTCCTCTTCAGCATCATCGGCATGGCGGGGAGTTATGGGGTGGCCTGGTTCGGAATCCGGATCAACACTTTGGCCAACTCGCGGACCGCGTTTGCGGCGCTCCGGGGCAAGGCCTGGCCGGTCTCCGAGATCCCGCTTCGCTCCGGCATGAGCGTGGGCATGATGCTCATCTCCGTCGAGCTGCTGTTCATGCTGGCCATCCTGCTCTTCATCCCTTCGGATGTGGCTGGAGCCTGCTTCCTCGGCTTTGCCATCGGGGAGTCGTTGGGCGCCGCGGCGCTGAGAATCGCGGGCGGCATCTTCACCAAGATCGCCGACATCGGCTCCGACTTGATGAAGGTGGTCTTCAAGATCAAGGAAGACGATGCCCGGAACCCGGGCGTCATTGCGGACTGTACCGGTGACAACGCGGGCGACTCAGTGGGGCCCACCGCCGACGGCTTCGAGACCTACGGCGTGACCGGTGTCGCCCTGATCTCGTTCATTGTACTCGCGGTGGCCGACACTTCGGTTCAGGCCCAGCTTCTGGTCTGGATCTTCCTGATGCGGGTCATGATGGTCCTGGCGTCGGGCTTCTCCTACCTAGTCAGTAACAGCATGTCACGGGCGCGCTACAGCGGCGGCGCCCGGTTCAACTTCGAGACTCCGCTCACCCAGCTGGTCTGGATGACCTCGCTGGTCTCGATCGCCCTCACCTACGTGCTGTCCCGGGT
>DATKJJ010000031.1:0-2123 GCA_035543695.1 Gemmatimonadales bacterium
CAATCCACGAACTCCCCACAGCGTCCCGGCGCTATCGCTTCGATTCGCTCGCGATCCCAGGCAAAGAAATGAAAATCGAAGTGCGGCCGGGCATAGATCGGGGGCGCCGGAGCCTCTCCCGGTTTAGGGGGAGGGGGATGATGCCCCTCAGCGTTCCAGTTGACGCTGATCCACTTGAAGGGAAGCTGGGCCCGGGCAACGATGTCGCCCGGGAGCTGGAGGATGCGCTCCTCGTCGCCCACGCATTCGGAAGCGGCGATAGTGCCGTCGCCGTTCAGGTCGAAGCAACGGCTGCGCCGGTTCTTGTGGACCGGTAGCTGCTCCAGCGCTCCTTCGGTCAGGTGGACACCCACCGCCGCGGGAGCACCGTTGGGAGTCAGGACGACATAGCTCTGGACCTGTCCTTTGCCGATGACTGCGGCGCCGCCGGTGTAGGTCCGGGAGTTTTCGGGAGCCCACGATGCCAGCAGCGCGACCAAACCAGTTGCGACAATCAGGGTAGCCCCGGCTCGGCGGCTCGGCGTCAGGGTCGACATGATACCTCCTTGCAAGGTTAGTCGTTGTAACGGCTAGTCGGCTAAAAAAATCAGGGAAATGCCCTGATACCCTCCCGTACCTCGTCCATGAGACTGCAGAGCTGCCGCAAACGATCGGGGCTCAATCCGGCCATTACGGACTTGGTGTAGCGGTCGGCTGGGTCGTCCAGCCGAGCTAGCAAGGCCAGGCCGGCATCCGTGATCCGGACCAGAACGACCCGGCGATCCTGCGGATCCTGTTCCCGGCCCACCAAACCCTGCTTACTCAAACGGTCTACCAATCGGGTGACGTCCGGATCCCGGTAGATCATCCGGTCTGCGATCTCGCTGCTCTTGATGGCTTTGGGGCGCGCTCCCCGCAGAATCCGGAGGATGTTGTACTGGCTGATCGAGATGCCTTCCAACCGCTTGAGATAGGTCTGCCAGCTTTCCTCGATGGCTCGGCTGGTTCGCATCAGCCCGAGCACCGCCTGTTCGTGGGGCGACCCGATGGGCCTGGTCTGCTTGAGCTCCTGCTCGATCGTCTTGGGCATGGCCCACAGATTATGTGTTGTGAGGACTATTGTCAAGAGGCCCATCACAGGCAGACCAAGTACACTGATGTGGAACCACCCGGATTATTCGACGGTGACGGACTTGGCCAGATTTCTGGGCTGATCGACGTTGCAGCCTCGGCTGACTGCCACGTAGTAGGAGAGCAGTTGGAGTGGAATGCTGGTCAGGATGGGCGTGAGCAGGTCCAGCGTTTCGGGAATGGTGAACGTGGCATCGGCCAGGCGCTCGATCTCGGCATCTCCCCCGTTGATCAGCGCGATCACCTTCCCGCCCCGTGCCTTCACCTCTTCGATGTTGGACACGATCTTGGAGTGGACCGCGTCGCGGGGAGCGATGAACACCACCGGCATGTTCTCGTCGATGAGCGCGATGGGCCCGTGCTTCATCTCAGCCGCGGGGTAGCCCTCGGCGTGAATGTAGGAGATCTCCTTCAGCTTCAAGGCGCCTTCCAGCGCAACCGGGAAATTGACTCCACGGCCGAGATACAGGGCGTTCTTGGTGGTCTTGAGGAAGCGGTCGGCCAGCGCCTCGATCTCGCTGGTCCGTTCCAGAATCTGGGAGACCTGCTCCGGCAGCTGTTGCAGGGCGTGAATGAACTGGCGGCCCTGCAGAATGCTGAGATTCCTGAGCCGGGCGATGCGAAGCGTGATCAGGGAGAGCGCAGCAACCTGGCTGGTGAACGCCTTGGTGCTGGCCACGCCGATCTCAGGCCCGGCGTGGAGGTAAATGCCCCCATCCACTTCTCGCGCTATGGTCGAGCCCACCACGTTGACCAGCCCGACGGTACGTCCTCCCCGCCGCTTGGCTTCCCGTATGGCGGCCAGCGTGTCGGCGGTCTCGCCCGACTGGGAAATCCCGATGACCAGGGTCTTCGGGTCAACGACCGGATTGCGGTAGCGGAATTCTGAGGCGTATTCGACTTCCACCGGAAGACGCGCCATCTCTTCCAGCATGTACTCGCCGATGATCCCGGAGTGCCAGGAGGTGCCGCAGGCCGTGATGATGACACGCTCGAACTGCTTGAGCTCCTCA
>DATKJJ010000032.1:0-2258 GCA_035543695.1 Gemmatimonadales bacterium
CTCAGAGCTTCCTCGACTGTGATCTTCTGTTCCGGCACCCAGCCCCCCGGATTCTTCCCATCCCACGTCCGCCGGGTGACCGCGGCATAGATCCCCTGCAGCGGATCGAGCGGCGCCACGGTCCAGTCCGAGCCGAAAGCCAGCCGCGCACCCGCATCGATCAATGAGCGGAAGGCATAGGTGGTCTTGATCCGCTCCGGTCCAATGCGCTTCTCGGCCCAGCGCCCATCATCCACGGCGTGGTAGGGCTGCATGGACGCGATTACGCCCAGCCGAGCGAAGCGACCAATATCCTGCCGGCGAAGGTGTTGCGCGTGCTCCACCCGAAAGCGACGGTCCCGGGAACCGTGGGCCTTGCCAACACTGTCGTAGATGTCGAGCAGTAGCCCGTTGGCTCGCTCTCCGATCGCGTGGATCGCCACTTGCAGGCCGGCTGAATCGGCGCTGCCGATCCAAGACCGGAGCGAGTCCTCGGGTGTCACCAGGAGGCCGCTGGTCTGCGGCGCATCATTATAAGGCTCATAAAACAGGGCGGTGGTAGAGCCGAGCGATCCGTCCACGTAGCCCTTGACGCCCGCGACTCGGAGCCAGTCGTCTCCCACGCCTTTCGCCTTCACCAGTTCAGCCATCCGGCGCCAGTCCTGCAGCGGCACGTACACCGCGACCCGGGTGATCATCCGGCCGGCGGCATGCGCCCGCTGCAAGGCGTCGACCTCGAACCAGGGCACCGAGACGTCAGCTACGCCGGTGACGCCATGGGAAGCCGCCCAGCGCATTGCCCGTTCAATTGCCGCGTCGCTTTGCTGAGGGGATGGGGTCGGTTGGACGGCATAGACCAGATTCTGGGCCGCATCCTTCACCACTCCGGTCGGCTCGCCATCCGGCCGCCGCACGATGGTCCCACCGGCCGCCTCCTTCGTGGATCGATCGATGTGGGCCAGCTTCAGCACCAGGCTGTTCGCCAACGTCATATGACCATCCAACCGGTCGACGAACACCGGGTTGTTCGGCGTCACCGAATCGATCCAGCTCCGATCCGGCAGCGGCGTGCCCGCCCAGCGCTCATGGTCCCAGTTCCCCCCCAGGATCCATTCGCCAGGCTTGGCCTTGGCCGCGTAGTTCTTGATCCGCCGTACGAACTCCTTCGGACTGTCGGCGTCGCGCAGGTCTACCTGGGTGAGCTGAAAACCACCGTAGATGAAGTGGGTGTGTCCGTCCATGAACCCGGGGACCACCATCGCGCCGTTCCGGATTACCCTGGTGGCCGGCCCCACCTGAGCCGCGATGCTCGAGCTGTCTCCTACCCCAGAGATCTTCTCGCCCGAGATCGCCACCGCTTGAGCCCAGGGCTTGGCGGAGTCTCCGGTCCATACCCGCCCGTAGATCACCACGTCGGCGGGTGCGACCGGAATCGAGCCGGTACCCGGAGTATTCATGCGATAACCCAGAACGCCGGCCACTCCGACCAACAGCAGTGGCAGGATAGACAACCGAAGCATGAGAAAACCTTTCAGGGGAGCTTGGTGAGCCGGCGCAGCGCTTCCAGCCGCTCCAGGGCGCTGCCACCTGAAGCAGCCGGAGCCACCGAAAACAGGTCACGGATGTCGAGCAGAATCTCCAGCATCAGCTGGTCGCGCATGTATGCGCTGTCCAGGTCGATCATGCGCCCCTGATCGGCCGCCTGCCTGGCACGTTCGTAGGATTCCCGGTAGATGCTTTCGAGATTGGCCAGAATCCGTTCGCGGGTTCGCATGGAGCCTTTTGAAGCTGCAGGTGTAGGGAAATTCGGCGTTCGGCGGTGTAAAACAAGTAGCAGTGCTCAAACCGACAAGATGGCCCGAGTGCAGTACCCGGCAGGTTTTCTCTGCAAACGGTGGTCGGACGCGAAGACCCTTTCACCAGGAGCGGCGCATTGCAGCCGGGTAACTCTCCGCCGTGATGGAGGATGCCGGTAATGGCCGGGCGGCACCCTTCGTGCGTTCAAGGGGGCGATCGAAAACACCTTCCCCCACATCCGACGATCCTTGTTCCCAAGTCCGACGCTGGTGTGCCGCATATCAGGAGGCCCCATGCTGCTTCATGTTCCGCGGGCGCGCACGGCACCGGGTGGATTTACCCTGGTTGAGCTGCTGCTGGTGATCGTGATCATGGGCATTCTCGGCGCGATCGCCTTACCCAAAATCGACGTGGCCCAGTTCCAGGTGAACTCCGCGGTGCAGGCGGTGAGCACCACCATGGTGGCGGCTCAGCGCGAGGCG
>DATKJJ010000033.1:0-5281 GCA_035543695.1 Gemmatimonadales bacterium
CCTCGTTGGCTTCCTGTTCGGGGATTCCCAGCAGAATGGGAAGGAGGAATCGCTCGACTCCTCGCGGGCGGCGCTGGAGGATGGCTGGCAGTCGTTCAGCAGGACCATTCGCCGCCAGTTCCGGGGGCCAGACCCCGCCCCTCGGCGGCAGAGGATCGAGCACCCGTCCCCCGCCGATTGTCGTCACCGGACTGAAGCTTCGCAGCACGAACCGGTCGCCCGCGCGGGCCACCAGCGGAGTTTCCAGCCGGAGCCGGGCGAGCCCGCTGCCTCCGGGCTTCACCTCGGCTCGTGGAAGCACCCGGGCCATCACCTCCGCCGTGCCCATCAGCACTCGAACCCGGGTGCGCGGTGCCAGTGCGCGGGGCGCTCGGTGGTCCAGCGTCAGGTCCACGTCGAGAGCACTGGTGGGGGCCCATGGCAGCTGATGGGTGACCAGGACGGCCCCTCGGGCGACCTCATCGCGATCGAGCCCGGCAATGCCCACTGCGATGCGCGCCCCCGGTTGAGTTCGCTCGACGGGACGGCCATAGCTCTCCAGCGACCGGATTCGTCCGCTGGCTCCCGACGGTAGAGCGATGACGCTGTCTCCAATGGTCACTCGCCCGGACCACGCGGTCCCCGTGACCACCGTTCCCACGCCAGGCAGGGAGAACACCCGATCGATCGGCATGCGAAACGCGTCGCGGGCCGGGCGGAGGTCGGCTCGCTGGGCGTGCTCATCGATCGCGCGTCTGAGCTCCTCCAGTCCCTGCCCCGTTCTGGCCGATACCACCAGCGGCTCGTCGAAGACTATCGATGAGCCGGCCAGCCGCTCGGCAGTCTCGAGCAGCACCAGCTGCAGCCAGTCGGCTTCGACCAGGTCGGCCTTGGTGATTACCGCGATTCCGCGTTCGATCCCCAGCTGCTCCAGGATGAGCAGATGCTCCTCGGTTTGCGGCATCAACCCTTCATCCGCGGCGATCACCAGCAGTGCCAGGTCGATGCCCGAGGCGCCGGCGACCATGGTGCGCACGAAGTCCTCGTGTCCCGGCACGTCGATCATCCCCGCGACTTTCCCACTGCTGAGCTCCAGCGGTGCGAAGTTGAGCTCGATGGTGATCTCCCGCCGCCGCTCCTCTGCCAGGCGGTCCATGGGGCGGCCGGTCAGCGCGGTTACCAGGGTGGACTTGCCGTGATCGATGTGGCCGGCAGTGCCGATGATCATGCCGCCTCCCAGGGCCGCTCCATCCAGAACTCCAGGGCCGGCAGACTGGCCCCTTCTCCCAGATGGTACTGGATGTATCGCGCCAGGAGCCGGCGGTGAGCCGCTTCGTGCCGTGCGTCCAGCACGGGGAGCGACGCGCCTGGAGCGAGCAAGGCGACGAGGTCGGCCCGATCCTGTTCCGGCAGCTGCGTGGCCCCCCGCTGGACCGCGCAGACGGTGCACAGTGCGCCTCCGTCCCGGGTGCTGAACGGAAGCGGGCCCTGCTCCGGAAGCGGAGTGCCGTCGATGACGCAGGCGTCCACCGACGGCTCGAATCCCAGCACGGAGACCAGCTGCCAGAGCAGCCGAAACCCGAGGGCCTGCACGCGGGACGGGGGAACGCTCTCCAGCTGCATGAGCGCCTCCCGCAGGACCTCGAAGCTTTCGGGATGAGGATCAGGTGGGGCAAATCGGAGCATCACCTCCGCCATCGCGCAGGCGATCGCGTAGCGCTCCAGGTCGGCGGCAAGACCCACATGCAGCTGGCGGAGGTCGAAGGCGGTGAGCACGTTCAGCTCCCTGCCCTCCTTGGTCAGCAGCTGGGCCTGTCCCTCACTCAGGATCTGAAGCGCCGCGCCGAACCGGCTCCTGGGTCGCAGGGCCCCTTTGGCGATGGCGCTCTGCACGCCGAGATCACGCGTGGCCAGCCGGACGATCTTCGAGGTTTCGCTGTACCGGAGGGCAGAGAGTATGATCGCGGGCGTTGCAGCGAGCGGCATTGGTGGGCCGCTTACAGCGGGGTGTCGTCGGTGGTCTCCACCCCGGCGGGAGGAACTCGGGCGAGGAGTATCTGGGTGGCGCACTGCCCCACCGGCACCGTCCGGATCTCGGTGAAATCGGGACGGAGGATGTGAAGCACCCCGGTTTCGGAACATCCGGACTCGAGGGCATAGACTCGCCCCTCGGAGTCGACGGCGACTCCGGTGTTTGCCGGAATGGGAATGCCGTTTCCTTCTCCCCGGATAATGGCGCGCTCGGCCGTGTCGAACTCCATCAATCCTTCGGTCCGCGAGCTGATCAGAAGCCGATCGCCCCCGTCGGCGGTAAGGTCGCCCGGCCCGAAGCCGAACCCGCCAAAGCTCGCCAGCTCCTGCCGGCGCACCGGATCCACCACCGACACGCGGCCTTCGTCCGTGCTGGGATCGCCCACCTGCACCACGTACACCAGGCCGTCCGACGCCACCGCATTGAACTGGGCGTTGCCCGGGCCAATCAATGGTATTGAATCGATCAGGGCTCCCCGGTCGCCCACCACGGGATCCACCACGCTGATCCAGCTCTCCCCGGCCGGCATTCCCAAGGAATCCAAATTGGCATTCATCACCAGCAACCGCCCTCGGGTGAACGCCATCTGCTCCGGCGTGTTGCCGACCGCAAGGCTGGCCGTGTCCCCCGTGGTGAGATCTACCCGGGTGATGGTGTTCAGGTTCGAGTTCGCGACGTATGCGATGGAATCGTTCACCAGAGCTGCTCCGGCGAGGATGGACCCGGGCTGGAGCTTGATGGTGTTGACCAGCTGCTGCTCGCGAAGGTCGACGACTGCAAGGGCGCTTCGGGCCCGCAGCGACACCACGGCGGTGGCCCCTCGAGTGGCCACGCTCACCGGCATTACGTCGGATGCCCCGACCGGTACCGTGGAGATCTGGGTCGGCGCCGCTACCGGCACCAGGCTCAGGGTGGCGCCCGTGGTGTTGAGCACCACGACAATCTCCTCCGGTGGCGCCGGTGGTGGGGCCGTCTCCGCACAGGCGGTGAGTGAGCTCGCTGCCAGGGCAAGCCGAAGCAGATGGGAATGCTGGTGCATGGTTCAGGAAAGATCGAACCACTCCAGCTTCGTCGCCAGTCGCCCTAGAGCTGGAAGCTCACCCCGCCGAACACCCCTCTCGGCCGGCCGGCAAAGCCGACAACCTGGTCGTATGCCTCATCGAACAGATTCTCGACCCGGAGCGTCGCCGAGATCCCGAACTCGCCGGGCGGGGAGTTCAGCAGCTCCATCTCGCCCGCCAGGTCGACCACCGCATAGGGCTCGAGCTCTACCCGCTCGCCCAGATTGAAGTCCACATCGTCGCGGGCGCCGACGTAGGTCAGGGAGCCGCCCAGCCGGAGCCGGTCCAACGGGCGGGCCCTCAGGCTCAGCGCAAATGAATGTTTCGGCCGCCGGATCAGCCGCTCACCGTCCGCGAACGTGGGGCTCGGCATCCCGGCGTCGTCGGTGGATTCGGTGGTGAGCAGCGTATAGGAGGCGGAGATGTCGACGCCCTCTGCCAGCTTCGAGGTGAGGCCGGTCTCCAGGCCGCGGGCGTCGGCCGCCGCGCCATTGAAGTAGGTCGGCGCCCCTGGGGCCGCCCCGCCATCGTACAGGATCAGGTCCTCGAATTGTTGGTCGAAATACGTCGCCCAGATCGAGAGCCGCTGGGACACCAGCTCCTGCTCCACCCCCGCTTCCCAGCTGGTGGAGCGCTCCGGCTGCAGGGTGGAGTCTCCCACCACGAAAGGAGCATTACAGAACTGTTCGCAGAAGGTGGGCGCCTTGAATGCCCGTCCCACTGACGCGCGAATGCGGGTATGTGAGGGCAGCCGATAGACTGCTCCGGCCCGATAGGTGAAGAAGGTGCCGAAGCCGCTGTTGTCGTCTACTCGCCCGTTGAGGTTGATCGCAAGCCCCGAAGACAGAGTCACCACGCCCTGGGCGTAATATCCCACTGTGGTGCGTCCCCGATCGAACGGCGTGTCGGGGGTGGTCTCGATTTGCCCGAAGTTGGAAGTGGTCTCGCCCGACTGCCGCTCGGTTTCTCGCTCGACCTGAGCTCCGGCGGTGAGCCGCACAGCTGTGCTGGGCGAGGCCAGCAGTCGGAGATCGACGCTCCCCCGGTCCGCTCGGGAATCGCGGTGGGAGGCAAAGCCGAAGCCGGCCGTGTCCGCAGCGTTGTCCGACCGATCGTCGAACTCTCCGTCGGTCCTGGCCGCGGCTCCGGTCAGCCGGAGCTCGTACCGATCGCTCAGGCGGCGGCCGGCGTTCAAACCCAGCGAATAGGACTTCTCGGCATTCGATTGATTGCTGTCGGCCAGAGCGCCGGAAAAGTCGGTGGGAAAGTGATAACGGTTATCGGAGACCCGGACCGAGAGCGAAGCGTCACTCGCAGCACCGATCGCGCTCCGGAGGGCGCCGCTGAACACGGTGTTTCCGTAATCGTTGTTGAACGGATACGTGCCGTCGGTGGAGTGACGGCTGGCATCGGCTGAATAGCTCAGCGCACTGGTGCCGCCCAGCACTGCGGCATGCCCGTTCACCGTGCCGAAGGTGCCGGCCTCCGCCCCTCCGTCCAGCTGTACTCCGGGTGAGCCGGTTCGGGTGAAGATCTGCACCACGCCGGTAACCGCATCTGATCCGTAGATGACACTCGCCGGACCGCGGAGGACCTCGATCCGCTCCACGTTGTCGGTGGTAAGATTGGCCCAGTTGTATCCCCCGCCCGACTGATTTACCGGCACGCCGTCGATCAAAACCTTCACGTAGTCGCTCTCGCCGCCGCGGAGGAAGAGCGAGCTGACTCCTCCGTAGGAGCCCGCCTGCACCACCGTGGCCCCGGGGATGTCGCGGAGGGCATCCTGCACGAACTGGATGCCGCGGTCCCGGAGCTCAGCCCCGGTAATCGTGGTCACCGAGGACACCACCGCGTCTGCGGGAGTAGGAGCTCCGTTGGCCGTGACGACCAGCTCCTTCAGCCGGGTCGTGTCCTGCACCTGCTGAGCCGAGACGGGAGCGGGAGATAGCCCGGCGGTAAGTGCCCCCAGCACGAGAAAGCGTTTCATGGTAGAGACTCCTTCGAGGAACGGAGAGGCACCACTTGAGGTGAGCCGTCGGACAAGGTGGTTACCGCCACAGGCCACTCGAATACCCGCGAAAGGGTCTCACGGGTAAGCACTTCCGATGGGGTGCCGGTAGCCACCACGGACCCGCTGTCCAGCAGCAGAATGCGCTGGGCGAAGCGTGCCGCCAGGTTGAGATGGTGGGTAATCACAAGTCCGCCGAGC
>DATKJJ010000034.1:0-2525 GCA_035543695.1 Gemmatimonadales bacterium
GCTGCTGCTGCTATTCGGTGATCCTGGGAGGCGCCGACCACATAGCGGGGCACCCCCTCGGGCAAACCATCGAGAACGTCGAGGGCAGCGCTCTCTGTGCCGCCCGCCAGAACGATCAGCACCGAGGTGCCGGCCGGAATACTCTGTCCGGATCCATCAGGGCTCCAGGCAACGACGCTGGCCCGGAGATCCCGGGCCAGGTCGCTCAGGGTTGCTTGAAAGCTGTCCGAGAGCTGCACCACCGCGATCGACCACTTCCGCTCGGTCACCGCCTGCCCTCGGTCATATCTCGGTCACTGGTGGTTCGGGCCATCGTCTCTTCCGTCATGGTTTTCATCCTCGAAGGCATCCACCGCACTCTTGATGTTCTGCTCCACGACGCCTTGATTCGGCTGGCCGGCGTTGGCCGTGGCGGGATCGATCAGCGCTCCGCTGGAGTCACGGAACCACTTATCCAGATCCAGGAACAGGGTCAGGTCCGTGCCGCCGGTCTCGTTCGCGACCAGCGGTGGATTCAGCTCGAACTCCTGTTCGCTGTCGAACCGGCCGGTATACACGAAGTCCACGCCGTTGTACGTGCCGGTCACCCGCACGCTCGCATCGGCAATCTCCGGGTGTGCCGCGATGAAGCCGGCATCATCCGAGCTGGAGGTCTTGTGCAACTCGAACTCCACCTTGTCGTAAGATCCGGGAGCGAGCTCGACGCTGAAGGTCCGGGCGGCTCCAGGCGTACCGAGCGGCACGTCCAGGAGGACGGGACCCACTTCCAGCTTCTCACAATCGTCCGAGATATCGCTGCATTCGCTGGTGACCCCGGCACGCCGCAGCTCGATCTCGCGGAGAACCAGCTCGACCTGGTTTATGACCAAGGTGTTGCTGCCGTCGGTGAAGGTCTCCGGGGTGCCGACATCGGCAAAGGCTACACCTTTCACGGCAGCAGGAGCCGGCTGGGTAGCCAGATTGAAGCTCACTTGCGCCATATTCGAGGGTCCGGCATCGCTACAGGCTCCACCCACCAGGGCGAGCACAGCGACCGCGGTAGCACGGCTCATCGGGCGGGGCATACAGTCTCCTTGTGAGTGGACGGTACGACCCTACCCTTGGGCAATGGACATGCCGGTCGGGGCAATATTGTATGCTGCTGTATTCCAAGACCTTAGCTCAAGATACCCTGACTAGAGCCAGCGGCGCATGCAACATATCGATGCAGCCTGCTCCATGCCGATACACGCCAGCCGTTTTCCTTATATGAGGCAACTATGAGGTCAGCGCTCAGGACATTGCTCGTTTTATGGCTCGGCGGGTGGCTGGCAAGCTGCGGAGAGCGGCAGAAGGATTGCCCCCAGTGCTCGACCGTGGTCGTAGCCGCCACCGGTGAACCATCAACCCTCATTCCCCCTCTGGTGAGCGAAACCGTGGCCCGGGATATCAGCGACCAGATCTACGAGCGGCTGGCCTATCTGTCGCCGGGTGGCTCTCCGGTTGATCAGAGCGCCTACCGGCCGGGGCTGGCCGAGCGCTGGGAGCGCATTGACTCGCTGAACTGGCGGTTTCGCCTCCGGCCCAAGGCCCGGTGGCAGGACGGCCGGCCGGTCCGGGCGGAGGACGTGGTCTTCTCCTTCGATGTTTTCAGCGACTCCACACTCGCCTCGGGAGCCCAGAGCTATCTCGCCGGCAAGGTCAGCGCGACTGCGGAGGACTCCGTCACGGTGCGGGTGGGATTCATCGAGCGCTCACCGGAGCAGCTCTACGATGCCACCTATCATGTCCGAGTGTTGCCGAAGCATGTCTGGGATTCGATCCCGCGGAAGCGCTGGGAGGCTGACACCAGCCTCTCCCATCTGGTCGGGAGCGGACCCTTCCGGATTCAGAACTGGAGCCGCGGCAGCTTCCTGACGCTTGCGGCGGATACAGCGTGGGCGGGCGAGGAACCTTCAATTCGGCGGGCAATCTGGCGCTTCGCGCCGGATCCCGACGCCGCGCTCAATCTGCTGTTGGCACATCAGGCCGACCTGATGGAAACGGTAGGCTCGAAGGAGCGCACGGCTCGGGTGGCTGGCGACTCCAGCTTCAGGCTGATCACCTACCCGGCCGGTGTCTACGGGTTCCTCGCGTTCAATGTCGCCGACGGCAAAGGCCGGCCGCATCCGCAGCTGAGCAACCGCGAGCTACGCCAGGCGCTGGCCCAGGCGGTGGACCGCAGGACGCTGGCCACTGCGCTCTTTGGCCAGGGAACCAAGCCACCCCCGGGACCTATGTCCCAACTGCTCTGGATCTGGGACGACGGGATTCGCCAGCTGCCGTTCGACACCGCTCAGGCCAAACAGAGGATCGACCGGATCAAGGCGCGACATCCGCTCCGAAGCATCGACATTCTGGTTCCCGCCACCAGCGCCACCCGACGGCAGCTCGCAGTCGCCATTCAGGAGGCCTGGCGCCGGATCGGGGTCCCGGCAACGGTCACCACCGTCGAGTTTCCCGTGTTTCAGGAGCGGTTGGCCAAGGGGCGCTTCGACAGCTACATC
>DATKJJ010000035.1:0-2695 GCA_035543695.1 Gemmatimonadales bacterium
CCGCGATCACAATGATCACTCCGAACACAAGACGGGGAACGGACAAACCGGCGCCCGCGGCAACGGCAATGCCGGCTCCGATGAGTCCCATCACCCCGACCCAGGAGTATTGAGCCATACGCTGCGGCAGTAGGAGCGCCACATAGTACGCGAGGCCGGCGCCCAGAAGTGCCTGAAACAGGACATTCAATACTTCATTCAGGTGTCGTGTCACCAAAGCGAGTGCCAGGAACAGGAGCGGCACCGCTCCCAGCAGCAGAAGTCGGAGAACCAGTCCCCAGCGAAAGCCGGTGTCTGCTGCTTTGGGTTCCACCGCGATAGGGGTGACGGGAGGGGTACGCCGGGACCAGACGGCTGCAAGCAAAAACAGAAACGTGCTGATGATAGCCCCAAGGAAGAGTACCGGTACGATCGCTTCCCAGCCGAGGAAGGCACCAATCATCCCCATGAGCGCACAATCACCACCACCCATCGCCTCCTGCCCGATTGCCATCTCTGAGACCTCGCCGATCAGGAGCACGGAACCGGCACCCACCAAGGCTCCCTGCAGACTCGGCACCAAGAGGGAAGAATCCGACCAGGTAGAGAGAGCCACCGCAAGCAGAGTTCCGCCCAGCGAGAACTCGTGAGGGATGATGTACTCCTGCGCGTCGGTCATGGCGATGCCGAGCAGAATCGTTCCAAACACGGCGCCCCGCAGAGCCTCTACTGTGACCCCGTACCTCCAGACCATGTAGGCCCAGATGCCTGCGGTAGCCAGCTCGATCAGCGGGTACTGCACCGAGATCGGCTCGCCGCACCCGCGACAACGGGCACGGAGAATCAGCCAGGAGAGCACGGGGATATTGTCGTACCACGCCAGCCCGCGGCCACAGCGGGGGCAGCGAGACCGGGGGTGAACCACCGACTGCTTCGGCTCCGCTCCCCAGCGCAGGATGCACACATTCAGGAAGCTGCCGATCATCGCTCCGAAGAGTGCGGCCACCACGATTTCGAAGCCGAGCGGAAGATCAGCGAGCACGGGTGACCTCGTACAACAGGATCCCGGCGGCAACCGCCACGTTGAGCGACTCCACTCCGCGGGCCAGCGGAATGGCCACCCGCCGGTCGGCCGCGAGCTCCAGGGACGCGCTCACGCCGGCGCCCTCGTTCCCCAATACCAACGCCACCGGGGCACGGTTCGGGCTGCTCCCCGGCAACTGCTCCACTCTCTCGCCTGCGGCATCGGCCACCCAGATCTCCGATCGTTGAAGCCGGGACCACGCCACGAATTCCTCCGGCGTGGCCGAGATCGTCGGCAGCCTGAAGCTCGCTCCCATGGCGGAGCGCAACACTTTCGGATTGGTCAGATCGGCTGTCCCTTTCAAGGCGACCGCTCCCGCGGCGCCCAATCCCAAGGCAGTGCGAAACATGGTTCCCACATTCCCCGGGTCCTGCACTCCATCGAGCACCAGCAGCGTCGTTCCGGAGAGCAGATGGATATCCATCCAGCTCCAACGCCTAGGTTCGATCACCGCAATAACGCCCTGGGGATGCTCGGTATCGGCCAGGTCCTCGAGCTCACTCTCACTGACGTCTTCCAAACGGATGCCGCGGCCGGCCAGCGCCGCCTTGAGAGAGTTTCCCCGGGTGGTACTTTCCAGCGTCGCAGAAACCGCCGCACCTCGAATCGCAATGCCGCCGGCGAGCGCCTCCTCGACGAGACGAACTCCTTCGGCCAGGGCCAACCCGCGCCGTTCCCTGCCGCGGCGGCGGTGCAGGTCTCGAATCAGCGTCTGGAGGGAGCTGCTCATGCCGGTGCTCGCCCGATGAAGATCGCCCTCACCATCGCCGGATCGGATTCCGGCGGTGGCGCCGGGATCCAGGCGGATCTCAAAACCTTCCAGCAATTCGGCGTGTTCGGGACGACGGTGATCGTCGCCCTGACCGCCCAGAACACCCGGCAGGTCCGCGCGGTCGAGAGCGTCCCCGAAAACATGGTGACCGAACAACTCACCGCATTGGCGGAGGATCTTCCGCCTGCGGCGCTCAAGACCGGCATGCTGGCCGAGGCCGCGCTGGTCCGGCTGGTGGCGCGCGCGATCCGGGAAAACGGCTGGGGACCGCTCGTGGTCGATCCGGTCATGGTGGCCACCTCGGGGGCCCGGCTCCTCAGCACCGAGGCCGAAGAGGTCGTGCGAGAGGATCTGCTTCCGCTCGCCGCGCTGGTCACCCCGAACCTGGACGAGGCCGCGATCCTGACCGGCCGCGTGGTGCACGATGCGCCGACCATGGAACGGGCCGGTGCAACGCTGTTGCGGTTCGGCGCCGGCGCCGCCCTCATCAAGGGAGGGCACCTCAGCGGGCCGGTGCTGACCGACATCCTGGTGACGCCATCCGGCATCCGCCGCTTCAGCCGGCCCCGCATCGATACCGCGTCAGTCCATGGCACCGGGTGCACCCTGTCAGCTGCGATCACCGCGGGGCTCGCGCTGGGGCGGCCGCTGGAGCGTGCGGTGGAGGACGCACTGGACTTTGTCCATCGCGCAATCGCGGCCGCACCCGGACTGGGCAGCGGACACGGTCCGCTGAATCACACCGTGCCCGCTCCTAAAGCTTCGCAATAATCCCTTCGACCAGTCCTGCGAGCTGACCACCGACCCGGCGAGCAGCCTCCATCACTTCGAGATGATCTAGCTTTTGTGGCAGAATCCCG
>DATKJJ010000036.1:0-5031 GCA_035543695.1 Gemmatimonadales bacterium
GATGGCAATGCTGCGGGGATTACGCCGTTCGGTCAGGCGTGTGTCGAGGTAGTCGTCAGCCACGCAAGCTAAGGATGGGGAGTATCCAGCCGTCAGCGTCGGGCTAAATTAGGACCACTCCGATGTTCGGGGCAACTCTCTCATATCAGGACACTTACTCCGGAGCCAGTGTGCGAGTTCCCGCCGCCCTGCTGATCGTGTCATTCACCCTGGCGTGTGGTCATCCTTCCGCCACTCCTCAAGCATCGCCGGTGTCTGGTGTCGCCGCTGACTGGCCCTATCTGGGAAAGTCGCGGGTGACCGCCTCGAGACAAGCGATGGTGGTGTCCGGAAGTCCGATCGCGAGCGAGGTGGGCCGGGATATTCTGCAGCAGGGCGGAACCGCGGTAGACGCGGCGGTTGCGGTTGGCTTTGCCCTGGCGGTGGTGCATCCCGAGGCCGGGAATATCGGCGGTGGTGGCTTCATGATCATCCGCTCCCGCGAGGGCAAGGTGCAGGCGCTCGACTATCGCGAAACCGCTCCGGCCCAGGCCACCCGCGACATGTACCGCTCGGCCGGCGAGGACGGCAGTGTAACGGGACATCTCTCGGCTGGGGTGCCGGGGGCCGTGGCCGGTTTGATTGAAGCCCATCGGCGTTACGGCCGGCTTCCGCTGGCCGCGGTGATCCAACCGGCCATCCGCCTCGCGCTCGAAGGATTTGTGGTGGATGACTACCGCAGTCGCTCTATCGGCGAGGACAGCGTCCGCCTGGCGCGCTTCCCCGCCTCCCGCACCACCTTCCTGCCGGCTGACCGGCCGCCCCAGCCGGGCTCAACCTTTCGCCAGCCGGAGCTCGGAGCGACGCTCGAAGCCATCCGCGACAGCGGCGCGGCCGGCTTCTATCGCGGGCGGGTGGCCGAGCTGCTGGTAGCAGAGATGAAACGCGGGGGTGGAATCATCAGCATCCAGGATCTGGCCGACTATCGGGCCGTCTGGCGCGATCCCATCGAAGTCAGTTATCGCGGGTACACCATCTATTCCATGCCGCCCGCCTCATCCGGCGGGGTGACCATGGGAGAGATTCTGAACATTATGGAAGGTTTCAGCCCGCTGCCTCGGTTCGGGTCAGCCGCGCTCATCCACCGCGAGGCTGAAGCGATGCGGCGCGCCTTCACCGACCGCAACACCTACCTGGGCGACCCGGCGTTCGTGCGCAACCCGATAGATCGGCTGCTGTCCAAGCAATACGCCGCCGATCTCCGACGCCAAATCGGAGAGCGCGCCTCTCCCACTCCGGTGTTCGAGCCTGCGCCGGCGGCAGGAGCCTCGACCACTCACTACTCGGTGGTCGATGCAGAAGGAAATGCCGTCAGCTGCACCACTACTCTGAACAACAGCTATGGCAGCGCGGTAACGGTGACTGGGGCGGGCTTCCTGCTGAACGATGAGATGGACGACTTCGCCACTTCACCAGGGGAGCCGAACATGTATGGCCTGGTCCAAGGCGAGGCGAACGCCATTGCGCCGGGAAAGCGAATGCTTTCAGCCATGACGCCCAGCATCGTGCTGAGCCCACAGAAGCAACTGTATCTGGTCGTAGGGACGCCGGGCGGGCCGCGCATCATCACGATGGTATATCACGTGATATCCAACGTCATCGACCACCGGATGTCCCTGGCAGACGCGATCATGGCGCCCCGGATGCACCACCAGGGCTTGCCCGACACTCTCATGGTGGAGACCAACGGATTCCCGCCTCAGACGCTCGACAGTCTGCGGGGTCGGGGGCACGCGGTGCTGGAGGATGGGAAATGGGGCGACGTCGAAGGGATCATCCGGACCACCCAAGGGTGGGAGGGCGTGAGCGACCCCAGGCGGGGTGGCGGGGGCGCCGGATATTAAGCTGACAAACAACGCGTGAGCGGCCAGCGAGAACCGATCCCCCGCTTACCGCTCACGACTTTTGCAGTTTCCCGCTTACGCTTGACCTGCTCAGCTCTTCCGGAAGCTTTCGTCCAGAACGAGGGTCACCGAGGTGCCGGCGGGCACCACTACGTCGCGATCCTTGGTTTCCACGGCGCGCTGGGTTCCCACGGCTCCGCCGATCACGCCGCCAATGATGGCGCCCTTGGCGCTCCCACCGATGACCCGGCCCAGAATCGCACCCGCCGCGGCTCCGCCGCCTACCTTGGCGATGTCACCGGCGCCGGTCTTGCGGCCTTCGAGCTTGCTGCCAACGTGGTCGATTCTGGCGGCTATGGGGTAGGACTGACCGTTGATGGTCACCGAGGTCGGCTGCAGGGTCAGCGTACCGGTGGTGTCGCTCTTGTTCTCGGATTCCTTGATCGCGGTCACCTTCAGAGCAACCTCCGAGCCGGCAGGAATCACGACGCGGCCTGAGTTGTCTTTCACGTCGGTGGCGATCTTGGCCATGACCGTATCACCCACCTTGTTCTTGTTGGAACGGATCTCAGCCGTGGTGGCGGCGGTCAGACTGGTGCCGGCGGCCAGACTAGCGGCCGCGCTGGTGGTGGGCGAGGGCGCCGGAGCCGGCGTGGTGGGCTTGGAGGCGGTCGCCGGAGGAGTGCTGGGCGAGCTCGTGGTCGGCCGGATGGGCTTGTTTGCGGGCGTGTTCGGGGCCGGCGCCGGAGTGGAGGTGCTCGCCGTGGGGCGATCGTTCAACTCCGCCGTGGTGTCGACCGGCGCAAGCTGAAGGTCACGGCCGAGACTGTCCGCGGTGGCGGCCTGCTCCCGATCACCCCGGCCGCAGGCCGCGATGGCCGCCAACGTCAGCGCTGCAATCATGGTTCTCGACATCGAAGCCTCCTTGATGTGACTTGCTCGGGTTCCGCGGCCCGGTGACATTCCAGCTCTGTTATGCGTGAGCTGCGGACCCTCCTCCCTTATCTCAAACCATACCGCCGAGCCTACCTTGTCGGCTTGACGCTCGTGGTCGTGTCGAACTTCTTCGCCACCCTCGGTCCCCGTTTTCTCCAACAGGGCATCGACGCCCTTCGAGCCGGGGGCGAGTTTCGCGACGTTCAAACGGCGGTTGTTCTGCTGCTCGCCGTTGCCCTGGCAGGTGGTGTGGCCCGTTACGGAATGCGCGAGCTGCTCAACAGCGGCAGCCGTCGCGTTGAGACCGATCTGCGAGACCAACTCTACGTCCACCTGCAGCGAATGTCGGCCGAATTTTACGACCGGTATCCGACCGGTGATGTGATGGCCCGCACAACCAACGATCTGCTTGCGGTGCGAATGGTGGCGGGCCCCGCTCTAATGTACCTGGTCGACACGACTATCCGCGCCCTGCTGGTGGCGCCGGCGATGCTCACCATCAGTCCCCGGCTGACCCTGCTCGCCCTGATACCGCTCCTGGGGCTTCCGATCGCGATGGTCTCCCTGGGACGCATGATTCACGTTCGCTCCCAGGCGATTCAGGCCCAGTTCAGTGAGCTCACTACACACGCTCACGAGAACCTCTCCGGCGTGCGCGTGGTGCGGGCCTATCGGCAGGAAGGCGCCGAAATCGAGCACTTTCGCCAGCTGAGCGACGAGTATATGCAGCGCAATGTGGGACTCGCCCAGGTGCAGGGGGCATTCTACCCTCTCCTTACCCTGCTGGGCGGCGCCAGCGGTTTAATCGTCCTGTATGCCGGCGGGAGGCTGGTGATGTCGGGCTCGGTGTCGGCGGGCGAGTTCGTAGCCTTCGGAGTGTATCTCGCGATGCTGGTCTGGCCGATGATTGCGCTGGGCTGGGCCGTGAATCTGGTGCAGCGAGGGGCTGCCTCCATGGGCCGGATCAATCAGCTCTTTCGGGAGCAGCCCGCCATCACCAGCCCTCTCTCAGCCACGGTCCTCCCGCCAGCAGAGCGGGCACGGGCCGTGGAGTTTCGCGATGTCTGGTTCCGTTATCCTGGCGCGAAAGAGCGGGGCTGGGTACTTCAGGAGATCTCCTTTAGTGTGCGGCCTGGAGCGTCGCTGGCCATCGTGGGAGCGACCGGCTCGGGCAAGTCCACTCTGGTCGATCTCCTGGTCCGGGCCTACGACCCTGACCGCGGCTCGGTGCTGATCGATGGCATCGACATCCAACGGCTGGCCCTGGAAGACCTGCGACGCGCTGTCGGGTTCGTGCCCCAGGAAACGTTTCTCTTCGGCGAGACCCTGCGTCGCAATATCCTTCTCGGCGCGCCGGACGACGGGCGGCTGGAGGAAGTGGCACGCGTGGCGCAGCTGACCGAGGCCCTGCCAGCGTTGCCGGACGGATACGGCACCCTGATCGGTGAACGGGGCATCAATCTCTCCGGAGGTCAGAAACAGCGGGCGGCCATAGCGCGGGCGCTGGCTCAGCACCCGCCGATTTTCGTGCTGGACGACGCGTTGAGCGCGGTAGACGCGCAGACAGAGGCTCGCATCCTGGCGGGGCTTCGGAGCGCACTCTCCGGACGGACCAGCATTATCGTCTCCCACCGCCTGGCCGCGGTTCGGGATGCCGATTGGATCCTGGTGCTGGATGGCGGCCGTATTGTGGAGCAGGGAGTCCACGCCGAGCTACTGGCCGCGGGTGGTCGCTACTGGGAGCTGCTTCGCCGGCAGCAGATGGAGGAGGAGCTGGAAGAAGTCAGAGATTCGACCTGAGAAGTTCCGGAGTCAGGCCCTGCAGCCAGGCCGCCAGCCGGGTGAACTGCCCTGTCATCAGCAACACACCAACCAGCACCAACAAGGCGCCGGTGATTCGCATCACCCAGGGGAGCAGCGGCCTGAAGCGCTGAAACCAGCGGAGAAACCACTCGACGGCCAGGGCCGCCACGATGAAGGGCACGGCCAGGCCGGCCGAGTACACCGCCAGGAGCAAAACGCCCCGGTGTACGTCGCCCGCGCTCGCCGCCAGACTGAGGATGCCACCCAGAACCGGGCCGATGCAGGGCGTCCATCCCGCCGCAAACACCATCCCGACCAACGCTGAGCCAAGGTATCCCACCGGCTTGTGCTCCAGCTGCAGCCGACGCTCCTGGTAGAGCACCGGACTCCGGATCAGACCCAAGCAGAT
>DATKJJ010000037.1:0-2687 GCA_035543695.1 Gemmatimonadales bacterium
TGATCCACCCGATGCATTTGCACGGCATGCACATGACGGTGATCGCCAAGGACGGATGGGATCAGCCGGCTCCGTGGAAATGCGATACGCTCAATATCGCGCCGGGGGAGCGGTGGGACGTGCTGGTAAAGGCCACCAATCCCGGGACCTGGGCATTTCATTGCCACATCTTGCCGCATGCCGAGTCGGAGCACGGGATGTTCGGAATGGTCACGGCTCTCGTTGTTCAGCCGGCGGTGGTCTGATGAGGCCGGCTCCCTTGCTGGGCGGCGTGTAGCCAGCATGCGGATTCTCGTAGTGGAGGACGATCCCAAGGTAGGGGGATTTCTGGAACAGGGCCTCCGGGAGGAGAACTACGAGGTTGGGCGGGGGCACGATGGCGAGGAGGCCATCGCCATGGCCCTGGACGAGAACTATGACCTGGTCCTGCTCGACTATATGCTGCCCAAGCGAAGCGGCCCTCAGGTGGTACAGGCCCTACGCGCTCAGGGCCGATCGATGCCGGTGCTGATGCTGACCGCCAGAGACTCGCCGGAGGATATTCGGCTCTGCCTGGCCTCGGGGGCCAACGCCTACCTCACGAAACCCTTTCGGTTTGCCGATCTGCTTGACCACATCCACCGGCTGACGGGCTCGTCCGTCGAGTGATGTTCCGGTCCTCGGCGTCATTTAGTCTCCAGCGGACGCTCGCGGTTCGATTCTCCCTGACCATGTTTGCCGGATTGCTGGGCTTGGCCCTCTGGGGCTACCTCGGGGTCCGGGACACACTGATGCAACAGGTGGATCGATCACTGGAGAGCTCGGCCCAGCTGCAGGTCGATAATCTCGTGGCGCATGGCGGTCTTGCGGTCCATGGGCGGACCGAGCTGGATCGTTTCATTCAGCAGGTGAACCGATTCGTGGCCCTGCGTGACTCGGCCGGCCGGATCCTTACCGGCAATATCGCGTTCGCGAAGAGTCTGCCGCTCGAAGCAACGGCCCTGCAGCAGGCCCACCGAGGTAGGCGCGTTTTCGTCACTCAACAGTGGCAGGGCCACGGATTTCGTTCCATTTACCTCCCAGCGCCCCGAATGGACGGGGCCGCAGGCGGAGTAGTGCAGGTCGGCGCCTCCCTGTCTCCTATAGAAGGAAGCTTGAACGAGGCACTCCTGCGGATGGCCGGGACGGTGCTACTGGTTTCTCTGGCTACCGCGATAGGAGCCGGCTGGCTGGCAGCCTCCGCTGTGCGCCCGGTCCATCGGATCACCGCACAGGCCCGCGCCATTACCGGTGAGGTGGCCGGCGGCCGCATTACTGCGCATGCCGAGGTTAGTGAATTCCACGGTCTCACCGAGGTGCTCAACGCCATGGTGGCTCGACTCGAGGCGGCTGCGCAGTGGCACCGAAGGATCATCCGTGACCTGGGGCACGACCTGCGGACCCCGATCACCGCAATGCGCGCCGGGGTAGAGGTTGCGCTCTGGGGGGAACGAAGCCCCGAGGACTATCGCCGGATCCTGGCGAGCACGCTGGAGGAAATTGACCGCCTTACCCTGATCTGCGATGCACTGGTTCTCCTCGGCCGGTTGCAGGCGGGCGAGGTAAAGCTCGACGTGGTAGAAATGGATGCCCGACAGCTTGCCCGAACCGTGGTTGACGGAGCCCTGGAAGGGGGTGGAAGACATCAGGTCATCGTAATGACGCCGCGGGAGCCGGTGCTGATCAGAGCCGATACTCGCCTGATGCGGATGATCCTGGAGCAGCTGCTCGACAATGCCCGACGCTACACTCCCGAGGGCTCTCGCGTCGAGGTCACGGTGGGAGTCAAGAACGCGGAAGTGCTAATCACGGTCGAGGATGACGGCCCTGGTCTGGCCGATGACGTGCTGCCTCACCTGTTCGAGCCCTTCTACCGCAGCGACAGCGCGAGAGCACGGGAGGGCGGGCCCGGCCTCGGCCTCACGGCAACGGCTTCGATTGTCGGCTTGCATGGCGGTACGGTAGCAGCTGGACGAAGCTCTCTCGGCGGCCTTGGGGTGACAGTCAAGCTCCCCCGAGTGATCCAGTCGGCCCCGACCCGTCCGGTGATTCTCGCGCGCGCAGCAGGCTCCACTCCCCTCTAATCATCATCGCCACCTCGCTCGCCTGCTTGGCGCGGACCCTCCACCTCAGCGCCGGCTGCGGTGGCCTGGCCCGGCCGGATCTCCGAGTGGCGAATCTGCCCGCCCAGATTGGCAACCCACCCCATATACCCGGCGACCAGCACCCCTAAGACCAGCATAGCTGCCGGATACCAGCGCGCCAACCTGCGTTGTGAGCGAGACCACCACCAGCCGAACAGCGCCAGCAGACCGAGGACGGTCATCCCGATAGTGCCGACGAGCGCCGCTTCTTCATGGCGTTCCACCATCGAGTCGAGTACGCCGGGAAGCCCCTCTACCAGTTCTTCCGCCGGCTCACCGGTGAGCTGAACCACCAGGGTCAGGATCGCGAGCACCAGCAGCAGGACGAACGAAGCGCGGGTCAGCTCAGCGCTTCGGCGGATCACTGCCCAGGCCAGCAGAACAACGACGATGGGAAGCCCAATCACCGGGACGTGGTTGAGCGCGAGATGAACATGTGCCCAGCTCATACGTACTCCTTCTGCGAGCGATGTACCGCCAGGACTACCGAACATCCTGATGATAGGCCAACGCCCATGAGGAGAA
>DATKJJ010000038.1:0-4649 GCA_035543695.1 Gemmatimonadales bacterium
GCCTGCACCTTCACCTGGTAGGTCCGGCCGAATTTGTTGAAGTCGTTGACGTAGACCGAGCCGAGATAGGCTTGCATGGTCTGGAAGAGATCGGTCAGCACGATCCCCTCACGCTTCACTTTCTCCCGGTCCACCTCCACCTCGAGCTGGGGCACGTTGACCCGGTAGCCGCTGAACACTCCGGCCAGCGCCGGCGTTTGCCAGGCGCGTCCCAGCAGCTTCTGGGTAGCGTCGTTCAGCGCGGCCTCTCCCAGGCCCGCGCGGTCTTCCAGCTCGAGCTTGAATCCACCGACCTGCCCCAGGCCGTTCACCGGCGGTGGGGGAAACACGGCGACGAATGCATCCTGAATTCCGCCGAACTTCGCGTTCAAGGCGCCGGCGATGTTGAGGCCATACTGGTCTTTGCTTTTTCGCTCGTCGAAGGGCTTGAGCGGGAAGAAGACGATTCCGGCATTCGGCGCGTTGACGAAGCCATTGATCGAGAGTCCAGGAAACTGGACCGCGTTCTCGACCCCGGGCTGTTGCATCCCGATCTCGGCCATCTGGCGAATCACCTTGTCGGTCCGATCCAGCGTGGCAGCGTCGGGCAGCTGGGCAAAGGCAACCAGGTACTGCTTGTCCTGGGTCGGCACGAACCCCTTGGGCACCTTGGAGAAGCCGACATAGGTCAGCACCAGCAGCACCGCGTAGATCGCCAGCACCGCGCCCTTCCGGCGCACTACTCCGCTTACGGCAGAGCCATAACGAGAGGAGCCGCGGCTGAATGCGCGATTGAAGGGCCGGAACAGCCAGCCCAGCCCGCGGTCCAGCCAACGGGTGAGACGATCGGGCGCGGCACCGTGCGGCTTCAGCAGAATGGCGCTCAGGGCCGGGGACAGGGTCAGCGAGTTGATCGCCGAGATCACGGTGGAGAATGCAATCGTGAGCGCGAACTGCCGGTAGAATTCCCCGGTCAGGCCGCTGAGGAACGCCACCGGCACGAACACGGCGCAAAGCACCAGGCCGATCGCGATGATGGGACGGCTCACCTCGTCCATCGCCTTGTGGGCAGCGTCGCGGGGTGAAAGCCCTGCCTCGATGTTCCGCTCCACATTCTCCACCACCACGATGGCGTCGTCCACCACGATGCCGATGGCCAGCACCAGGCCAAACAGCGAGAGGGTGTTGATCGAGAAGCCGAACATCAGGAGAATGGCGAAGGTGCCTACGATCGAGACCGGCACCGCTACCAGCGGAATGACCGAGGCCCGCCAGGTCTGGAGGAACAGCACCACCACCAGTACCACCAGCAGGATGGCCTCGAACAGCGTCTTGACCACCTCCCGGATCCCATCCCGCACGTTGACCGTGGGGTCGTACACGATCCGGTAGTCGACACCCTGAGGAAAGTTCCCCTTCAGCTCCTCCATGGTCTTGCGCACGGTGCTCGACAGCTCCAGTGCGTTGGAGCCCGGCGCCTGGAAGATGCCGATGCCCACCGCCTCCTTGCCGTTCAACAACGAGCGCAGGGCGTAGTCCCCCGCCGACAGCTCGATCCGGGCCACGTCCTTGAGCCGGGTCAGCTCCCCGTTCTCGCCGGTCTTGAGGATGATGTTGCCGAACTCCTCCTCGTTCGCCAGCCGGCCCCGGGCGTTGATACTGAGCTGGTAGTCGACCGGCACCGGCATCGGAGGACCGCCTACCACGCCCGCCGCGACCTGCACGTTCTGCTCCCGGATCGCGTTCACCACGTCGGTGGCCGCAAGCCCGCGGGCCGCAATCTTCCCCGGGTCGAGCCACACCCGCATGGAGTAATCGCCGCCGCCAAACACCTCGACCTGGCCGATCCCGGGAATCCGGGCCAGTACGTCCTTCACCTGCAACAGACCGTAATTCCGGAGGTAGGTCACGTCGTACCGGCTGTCGGGCGAGAGCAGGTGGACCACCATGATGAAGTTGGGCGAGCTCTTCACCGTGGTGACACCGAGCTGGCGCACTTCTTCAGGGAGACGGGGAAGCGCCTGGCTCACCCGGTTCTGCACCTGCACCTGGGCCAGATCGGCATCGGTGCCGACCCGGAACGTCACCGTCAGCGTGAGCACGCCGTCGGAGGTGGATTGGGAGGACATGTAGAGCATGTTCTCCACCCCGTTGATCTGCTCTTCCAGCGGCGTCGCGACAGCCTCGGAGATGACCCGTGGGTTGGCACCGGGATAGATCGCGCGCACCACCACCGATGGTGGTACCACCTCGGGGTACTCGCTGATCGGCAGACCGAACATCGCGATCAAGCCGGCGATGAAGATCACGATCGACACCACGGCCGCGAAGATCGGCCGGTCGATGAAGAAGCGGGAGAATCGCATGGCTACTGTCCTTGTCCTGCGGCTGGAGCTGCCGAATCAGCCGCCGTCATTTCGCTCAGCGTGGGAGCCACCTTCATCCCGGGGCGGACCCGCATCAGCCCGTTCACCACCACCTTTTCGTTGGGCTGCAGCCCCGAGTCGATGATGCGGAGTCCGTCCACCAGACGCCCCGCCACCACCGGCCGATAGACCAAGCTGTCGCCCGGTCCAAGCACCAGCACGAACTTCCGATCCTGGTCGGTGCCAATAGCGGCGTCGCGCACCAGCAGCGCCTTCCGCTTGTGGTCGCCCACCAGCTTGACCCGAGCAAAGAGCCCTGGTGTCAACGCCCGCGACTTGTTGGAGAAGACCGCGCGGGTCCGGATGGTCCCGGTGTTGGGGTCGATCTGATTGTCCACGAAGTCGAGCCGCCCCTCGTGGGGATAGCCTTCCTCGTTGGCCAGGCCGAGGTGGACCACGAGCTTGCCGTCCCGCCAGTTGGGACCGTTGTTCCGGGCCCGGCCGGCGTAGCGGAGATAGGTCTGCTCGTCGCTGTCGAAGTAGACGTACATCGGATCGAGCGATACGACCGTGGTAAGCAGCGTCGCCGGCTGTCCGGCCTCCACCAGGTTGCCCGGGGTGACCAGTGCGTTGCTGACCCGCCCGCTGATGGGTGAGCGAACCCGGGTCCACTCCAGGTTGAGCCGCGCAGTCTCCACTGCAGCTTCCGCCGCCTTTACGCTGGCGCCGCCCTGCGCCTCGGCGCTGGTGCGGCTGTCATATTCCTCGCGGGAGATGGCTTGAGCCTTCACCAGCGGGTCGGCCCGCCTGACGTCATTCGCCGCCAGCGCGGCGGCCGATCTGGCGCGATCCAGCTCGGCCTGCGTCCGGGCCAGTTCGGCCTGGTAGGGTCGGGGATCGATCTGGAAGAGCACCTCCCCCTTCCGAACCTCACGGCCTTCGGTGAAGGTCACCCGCTGGATGTATCCGGAGACGCGAGGACGGATCTCGACCTGATCCACCGCCTCGAGCCGGCCGGTAAACTCATCCCATTCGGAGATTTCCCGTTCGGGCACGGGGGCCACCGTGACCGCCTGGAGCGGAGGCGCGGCGGGAGCTTTGTCCTCTGCCCGGCTGTTGAGGGTCAGCGCCGCCAGGGAGATCACGACCACCCCAAGGCCGCCGCTAAAAACGATTCGCCGAGTCCGCATCATTGGCCTTGCCTCCAGAAAGAATTCGCGTCTTTGCTTCGCCTATCTTCTCGTCGTTCGGGACCAGCCTGATTCGACCAACCTGGCTGGCCCAGCGCCTGCTGTTACACGACAGGTACGATAGTTCGACAATCATCGAACTCTATGCCACAAAAAATCTTCCGCGCCTTGTCCACATGGATTTCAGGCGACGGAAGTCTTCAGTTTTCCACCGGCCCGCCGCAGCAACTCGGCGGTATACGCTTCCAGCACGTCGCGGCGAACCTCACAGCTCAGGAACTGTCCCTCCCGGTGAGCCTCGACCAGGCCGGCCCGGACCAGCTCCTTGATGTGGTGCGAAATGGTGGCCTTGGACACGGGAAATTCCTCCCGGAGCTTGGTGCAGGCGCACGCTCTTTCGCCGGCGATCACCTCGAGCACCTGCATCCGCCTGGGATCGGCGAGCGCTTTGGCGATCAGCGCGAACTGCTTCTCGGTCAGGATCGACCGTCCGGCCCCGGCGTTTTTCACAGTTCAATGGTTATCGAACTATCTTCCTCCTGTCAAGGGTCAGACAAGACCGCCTGCCCGCCTGACCGCCCGCTTTACCCACTTTTGACTATTGACAGCAGTTCTCCCATCTCCCATCGTAGCATTGCCGCGAGCATCCGAACACGAGATGGCGTCGCAACGGCGTTCCATTCCTCGCGACCTGTTGTTTCCCCCGTAAACCGATCAGCGTCGCAAGACCGGCTCTTTCCATAGCGCTGGCTCTCTAGCGCACAGCACTTGTGACCTTCCCCGGTCACCAGCTCTGGCTCCGGCTTCGAGATTTTCCGAAGCCGCGCGGACGCGCGTGTCTCCTCGAGCGGCGATCGCCGCAGCGCCTGGCCGGGCAGCCCCCCTCACGCGAGCGACAGGAGATATTATGTCGCGGCTGCACTATGCCATCATGCTGGCGGGTGTTCTTGCCTGTACCGATCAGACCGAACCTCCTCCGGCAGCCAGCAAGCCCGAGGACGTGGCGCTGGACAACGATGTGTCGGGTGTCGAGCTGGAGCTCGATGCCGGGAGGCTGGACCGGGAGGCTCACACCGCCCTGTCTGGCGGTGCGACCACCGTCTTCCGGGAAGAC
>DATKJJ010000039.1:0-2186 GCA_035543695.1 Gemmatimonadales bacterium
GCCGCATCCATGAAGCAGCTGCTCGACGCGCTTCCGCCCGCCATTCGCGACACTGGCTCGTGACCGCTTTATACCTGCTCGAGCCGGACTCGCCCGGTGCGGCCTGGGCCCCATTTGCCGGGGTCCGCCCCATCGCCGAGCTCCGAGCCGGAATCTGGCGGATCCGGGAACGCTGGGAGGCGGCCGCTGGGGAAGACGCCACCGCTCTGCTGGGCGACCACGCCGCCGGCTTTTCGGAATCAGACGAGCCGTCGGTACAAACTCCGCGAAACATTGAGGGTCCGGCGCTGATCGCGGCCTCCTGGTTCGCTCCTACCGGTATTCCGCTCGATCCCTCGCCCGGAATTCGGCGGTTGACCCACAGGCACCAGAGCGTGGGTTGGCTGATTGCCTCCGGTGAGCGCTGGACCGGGCCACACGATCAGGGATCGGCGCTGGAGATCGAAGGCGTAATGCTGCGCGGGACCTACGATCTGCTCACCGCTCTGGAACAGCTGCTCATCGCCGACTGCGCCGACTTCTTGGCGGCGCCGCACGGGGGAGTACCCGAGGGAAGTCTGGTCCTCGGCGATCCCACGCACGTGATCTCTCTGGGCGCCACGGTTGAGCCCGGTGTGGTGTTCGACGTGCGCCAGGGGGCAGTTGTGTTGGATCAGGGAGCGGAGGTAAGGAGTGGCGCTCGGCTGGAGGGTCCCATCTATGTGGGGCCGGGCACTCGGGTGCTGGGCGGCTTCCTCCGTGGTTCGGTGTTCGGACCGGAATGTCGGGTACGCGGTGAGATCTCCACCAGTGTATTTCTGGGCTACGCCAACAAGAGCCATGACGGGTTCGTCGGGCATAGCGTCATCGGCCACTGGGTGAACCTCGGCGCCGGCACCACCACATCCAACCTCAAGAACACCTATGGCCCGGTCCGCCTGGAGGTCGACGGCGAGCGGATCGAGACTGGGCGGCTCAATCTCGGCAGCCTGATCGGGGACCACGCCAAGACAGCAATCGGCACCATGCTCGCCACCGGAACTGTCATTTCCGCGGGGGCCAACGTGTTCGGCCCGCCCAGCGCGCCCAAGTACATCCCTCCGTTTGCCTGGGGCTGCTCGGGAGCTGAACGGATGTCTGAGGATGGATTCCTCCGAGTTGCCGAGCGGGTCATGGCCCGGCGTAACGTCTCCTTCTCGGCTGACCGCCGGGAATCCCTCCGGCTAGCCTATCAGCGGAGCGTCCGGTGATCACGCTCTACATGCTCGGATCGGGCTCCCGGGGCAATTGCTGCGCAGTTGAGTCCGAAGGCGTCGTGCTGCTGATCGATGCCGGTTTCAGTGCCCGCGAAGTCGAGCGGAGAGCCGAGGCCGTCGGGTTGGATCTCAGTCGGGTGGCCGGGATCGCACTCACCCATGAGCATGGCGACCACAGCCGGGGGGCGCTGGGGCTCACCCGGCGACTCCGTGCGCCGGTGCTCACCGGCTCGGGTACCTGGGCCAGGCTTACCATGCTGCACCAGGAAACGGAGCATCGATTGCTCGGTCTGTGCAGCCGGGTGGAGCTGGGACCGTTTCAGCTGGAGGCCTGCTCCACCAGCCACGACGCGGCCGACCCCCTTGCCATTGTGATCCGGACAGCGGATGGTGCCAGCGCGGGATTCGCCTACGATCTGGGGCGGCCGACTCTTGCCGTGCGATATCTGCTGCGGAATTTGAGTGCGATTGTGCTCGAGGCGAATTACGACGAATTACAGCTGAGAACCAGCGACTACCCTCCGGTGGTACAACGACGGATTGCCGGCTCGGCGGGGCATCTCTCCAATCGGGCTGCTGCCCAGCTCCTGCGCGAGCTGCATCACCCTGGCCTCTCGATCGTAGTGCTCGCCCATCTGAGCGAAAACTGCAATACGGCTTTCGACGCTCGCGCCGCGGCAGCGACCGCGCTCCGGCGCTCCGGATTCCTGGGAGTGCTGCATGTGGCCGACCAGGACAAGCCGCTGCCGCCCATCCCGGTCGCTCACATGACGGGCATCCAACTGGATTTGGCGCTGTAGTTCCGGGCTACTTGCTGAGGGGGATGCCGAAGCCCAACGACAGGTGCACGTCGTTCTGGGTCTGCTTCTCCTCCAGCGTGTTTTCATCGACGAAGGTCGTGCCGTAGATGTAATCGTCAGCGGCAACGTAGAAATTGAGAAGGCCGCCGAG
>DATKJJ010000040.1:0-3172 GCA_035543695.1 Gemmatimonadales bacterium
GGGAAAGAACTTCGATCTCCATATGTTTTGACTGATGAAGGCCGGGAGGCACTCACAGAGCTGCATCATCGTCGAGCTGCCTAACCCAGGCGATTCTGGTCGTTTGCCGGAAGGTCGACCTCCGGAACGATATGCTGTCCTCCTCACGACGCTGAGCCAAATGCTGCGGCGCAACAGTTGTAAACAGCGCAGGACTGAAACAGGTCACGAGCGACGTTTGAGCGACGTTCACTCTTGGTCCGCTCAAACCCCGACACCCACCGTCAAAGCAGACGCACCGCTACTCCGGCTCCGTGCCAATTTGAGACCTGAGCACATGCAGCAAGTAAGAGCGCTCTCGACGTAGCGGTAGGGACGTGCGTTTCATCGCACGCCCACCGGGTCACCGGGGACGGTTGCCCGTCCCCGGTTCCCACAGAACGTGGCGTGCAGATTTCCCGCACCACGCTCTTCGGCCGTTGGTTCACAGCACTGCGAGTGCTTGCAACTCCCGGTATGGGAGGCGCAGCTTCGGTCGCAGCAGCGGCGTCCGCTGCTTGATCTGATTGAAGGCGTCCCACGTCAGGCGACTGCCGGCCCCGCTGCGGCTGCGCAGCATCTTGCACCAGTATCGCTCGACGGCTCGATACACCTTGAACAGCGCGCGGATGTTTCCCGCGACGCCGTAGTAGGCGTAGTGTCCGCGCAGGACAGCATTGATCTCGCCGACCTGCTCGCCGATCTGGTGATGCCGAATGCTCCGCATCAGTTCCTGCAGCGACAGAAGGCCTCGCCTGAGGCGAGACTTCTCGGTACGCATACCCACCTTGAAGTTGCCCTTCCTGTTCCGCGTGCAGTACAGCGTCAGACCCAGAAAGTAGATGGTTTCCGGGCGTTTCCTGCCGCCACGCTTGCCCGCGTGTCGCGCAGCGAACCGGCCGAACTCGACCAGTTTGGTCTTGCTCGGCTCCAGAGTGAGGCCGAACCGGCCCAACCGACGACGCAGAGCGTCCTGTACGCGCAGAGCGTCCGACCGATACTGGAAACAGATCACGAAGTCGTCGATGTAGCGCACCAGTCGGGCTTCGCCCCCACGCGCTCGAACCAGAGGTCGAAAGCATAATGAAGATACAGGTTGCTCAATAGCACGCTGATCGAGCCGCCTTGTGGTGTTCCCATCTCGCTCGGATGGACTGCTCCATCTTCCAGGACGCCCGCCTTCAACCAACGCCGGATCAGATTGATCAGGCGCGGATCACCGACTCGATGTGCGACGAACCGGAGCACCCAATCGTGATCGAGGCTCCCGAAGAAGTTCTTCAAATCCGCCTCCAGCACCCAACCGATCTTGCCGCCGGCGATGACCTCGTTGAGGGTCGCCAAGGCATGGTGGGCACCAAGCCCGGGTCGGCCGCCGAATGAGCAGGGCAGAAAGTCCTGCTCCCAGATGGCGGCCAGCACCTCGGCCGTGCTGCGCTGGAGGGCCCGGTCCGACACGGTCGGCACCCCGAGGGGGCGCTTCTCCGTCTTCCCAGGCTTCGGGATATAGACGCGCCGAATATCCGGCGCCTTGTATCCTTGCCGGTGAATGGAACCGAGCATGGGCCCGATCCAGTCATCGAAGCTCTCCTTCGCCTCCTCCACACTCTGACCATCCACGCCGGCCGCGGATCGCCTCGGAATCTGCTGGAGATTCTTCAGCACTCGCTCGCGCGTGATGTGATGCGCCAGAGACGTGAAGCGAAGTTTAGGCTCACATCGAGCTTTCGCTGCTATGTGCTCGAGTTTCGTTGCCATGGTCGGCTGATCTTCTCGTTGCATAGAAGGCCGCGTCTCCCGTCGAATGGAGCCCATGTTGCCCACGAGCACTTCAACTGCCGCTGACCGCTTCCCCATGTGATCGGCTCTCCCGACCTCGGAGTACTATCAGTCAGTCTGACTTCCATCCGGTCGTCGCACCCTTCTCGCCTCATCGGCTCGGCAGGTCCTACAGGCTCGCGCCTGAACCGGATGGATCTCCCTTGTTCACGTCGAACTCCTTGGTTGCATGCTGGCGGTGAGAACCCCGGGAGCACCTCGGCCCGCTCGCGTTGGCGCGGGCTTCGATTCCGCCTTCCCCTGAGCGGGAGAGGGTCGGCTACTCCGAGCACGATCGATTTCGGGGCTATGTTCCCGTTCACTGACGTTCCGGCCTGCAACCTCCCTGTCTACGCTTCGCAGCGACCGTTACCGGGCGCCACGCAAGACTCGGGTCAGCGGCTGCTCGCTAGGCTTTGCCGCGACCGCCATCTCAGGCGGCTGAGTTCAACGCACTTGCAAGGCACAACCCGCTCATCAAACCGAGCGTGCCGATTTCCGGCACTCGGCTTTCCGATTGGCTTCACCGCAAGGCGCACGATGGTCGGCCGCTCGATGCTGGTGTCCAGCGATGACACCCGGCACGTGACGTATCTTCTCCTTGCGATATGAGCTTCCACTGACGGGCCCGGATCGTAGTCGGTGTTTGTAGGCTCATCGCCAATCACCTTCACCTCGCCGTCTTCAGAAGCATGCCAAAAAGTCAGGGCCCTTTGCTCCGCTGGCATTACCCAGCCTCGACGCTCATACGACCCTGTCCGACTCCCGCCATAGCCGTTGCCTTCTGCAACGTTGAGGACGCTACCCTCGCCACTGACGGGTCTCCCCCGATTACTCGGACCACCTTTCCGACGTGCCGTGCCCACTACCCCGGCGGATCGAGCGGGTGCGCGTGTCGATTGCTTCCCAGCTCGTGCAGCCTTCCCCAAATGGCAGGAGGGTCGACATCCGCATTAACACTTTCGAGGCCTGCTCGGGCTTCACCCACGTTACGGCCCGCCGGATCGCTCAGCAGCCCAAGGCTGCCTTTGTCGCAGGGCTCCGACCCGGCCAGTTACCCAGCCGCCGCCTGCCAGCTTCCGGACCTATCGACAATTATCCGGGTGAGATCCTCCCTCACTGATGGTTCGCGCCCTCGGGGCGCACTGCCATGTCGAAACCTGCCGTCTCGTGGGCCTGCGCAAACTCCACAACAAACGCAGGCGAGATCTCACCCTCGATGACGAGAAGCGTCGGTTCTCGCGTTGGTGGACTAACGCCGATCATACCGACGATGCGAGCGGGCATGGCTGCCTCTGAGTGATGTGCCGTGAACAGCTACCTGCTTTCTACATAG
>DATKJJ010000041.1:0-5258 GCA_035543695.1 Gemmatimonadales bacterium
GATCGTCACATTCCTCGGGAACAGGAAGTAGACCGAGGCGATGACCAGTGCGGCGATCAGAAGTAGTCGGGAACGAATTGAGGCGAACATGCGGTATCAGGCTCTCAGGCGTGCGAGACGCGGCTAGGTGTGGAACGGCGCCCGGCAAACACCGCCAGGGCCTGTTGACGATCCTGCTCCATTTGCGCTTTCAGTTCCTCGATGGTCGCGAAGCGCTCAATGTCGCGCAAACGCTCCACCCATTCGATCCGAACCCACTCACCGTACAGATCGCCGTCGAAGCCGAAGAGGTGAGCTTCGAGCGTGCGCCGTCCGTCCTGGAATGTGGGACGGGGTCCCTGGCTCATCATGCCCTCCGCGCGGCCCTCCCGCCACTCTACGGCCACGGCATACACCCCATCGGGCGGCAAAAGTTTTCGGGGCGACACCGCGGTCAGATTGATCGTAGGCACGCCGAGAGCACGTCCGCGACGCTCTCCTTCACCAACCTGCCCCACGACGCCATAGGGCCGGCCCAGCATAGCCCCGGCCGTGAACAGATCTCCGCCGGCTACCGCCCGGCGGATCCGGCTACTGGACACGTGCTGTCCCGCGTAGTCCACCGGTTCCACCACGTCCACCTGGAAGCCCTCGAGGGCGCCTAACTGCCGCAGCGTCTCAACGTCCCCGCTTCTTCCCCGGCCAAATCCATGGTCGTGCCCGATCACCAGCTCCCGGACGGCACACCGCTCGAGCAGAACCTCGCGCACGAAACCCTCGGGCGTGAGCCCCGCCAGGTAGCGATCGAAGCGCAGGAGCAGCACGTAATCAAGCGGGGACTGCACCAAAATTTCCAGCCGCTCCGCTCCGGTGGTCAGGAGTGGAGGCGCCGCGCCGGGATTTACCACCTCCAGCGGGTGGGGATCGAACGTCACCAAAACGCTCGCCCGCCCGGCAGCGCGGGCCCGCCGCCCGATTTCCTGGAGTACCGCCTGGTGCCCCAGATGGACCCCATCGAAGGACCCGACGGTGACGGTGCTGCCATTCGGCAGGTGGGGCAGCGAGGCAGCGGGCCCCCGGGGGGGTGCGCTCATGCGGTGTCCAAGACGACGGTAGGACGGAGCCAACCATCCTCGGCTTGAGCGACCGCAATCAGCTTTCCTCCGCCTAGTAGGGCTACCACTGCCCCGCTGCCCCGCTGTCCCGCTGTCCCGCTGTCTTTTACCGCGCGCCCGTGGACCACAGCTCTGCGCCCAGCCTCGTCCAGCTCTACGCTGGGCAGATCGCGAAGCACCGATTGCGGGCTGAGCAGCGCAGCGGGGCCGAGCTGTTCCAGCGGCACCGCGTCTTCGACCACGAGGGAGCCGATGGCCTCGCGCCGGAGCGCAGTCAGGTGGGCGCCGACCCCAAGCTGATTCCCCAGATCGCGAGCGAGCGCGCGAACATACGTGCCGGGACTGACGACGGCACGGAAGCACAGATCGGGTGGACGATAGTCCACCAGCTCGATGTCATGGACCGTGACCGGAACCTCCGCCAGCTCCACCAGCTCACCACGCCGGGCTCTCCGGTAGCTCCGCTCCCCGGCGACCCGCTTGGCCGAGAAGGCGGGAGGACGCTGAGGGTGCTGCCCGAGGAACGTCGCCAGCTCTTCTCGCAGCCGCACCTCGGGGACCGACTCTGGGTTGGGGAAGCGGGCCATGACATCGCCCGTGAGATCATCGGTCGTGGTCTGCATTCCGAGACGCGCAGTGGCCAGGTACCGCTTCGGCTGGCCCTCCACGAAACGGGCCAGACGGGTGGCCCGTCCGACGAGCACCACGAGCAGACCACTGGCGAACGGATCGAGGGTACCGGTGTGCCCTGCCGCTCGGGTCTTCAGCACTCGCCTCACCCGATGCACCACGTCGTGGGAGGTCGGCCCGACCGGTTTGTCCACCAGAACCGCTCCGATCAGTCCGGATCCTCCTGCCGAATCGTGTTCAACAGCTCGTTGATCCGGGCGGCATGCTCCAGACCGCGGTCGAGCTCGAAGTGCAGCTCGGGTACTGTACGCGTGGTCAGTGCCCGGGCCGCCCGTGATCTGAGGAAGCCGGCGGCGCTCTGCAATCCTTCGAGCGCCCGCACCTTTTCGGTCTCCTCGCCGGGAACGCTGACCATGACCCGGGCGTGGGACAGATCATTGGTCACCAACACACCGGTGATGGTGACGAAACCGACCCGGGGATCCCGGACTTCGCGTGCCAACGCATCGGTGATCACCTGTCTCAGCGTTTCGGCCATCTGTTCCGGCCGACGAGACGAGCCCTTCATCGGTACACCGTCACGGTATCGACAATGCGCACGCCATCGGCTTCCTCCACCATCCGATCGGCCGCGCGCAGGGTCTCGTCTACGACTGTCCGGGCACTTCCGATGGCGGCACAGGCGATTTCCGCCCGCTGCCACAGATCCTGGTGTCCGGTTTCCGCCACCGACAGGTTGAGACTCCGGCGCAGGCCGGCAGTCAGCGGCTTCAACACCCCCCGCTTCTCCTTCAGGGAATGGCAGGCGGGTAGGTGAAGCTCCCAGGTGGTAATGGCGACAATCAGCTCCGAGCTCCTAGCTCACCCGCAGCCGGCTGCAGCGTCCGCTTGATCTCTTCCATCCGGAACGACTCGATCCGGTCGCCCACTTTGAGATCGTTGAAGTTCTCGATCCCGATACCGCACTCGAGACCTTCACGGACCTCCCGCACATCGTCCTTGAAGCGTTTGAGGCTGGAGAGCGAGCCGGTATACACCGTGGTGCCGTCGCGGGTAATCCGGGCCTTGGCGGTCCGTTGAATGATTCCGCTGCGTACCATGCACCCGGCGATGGTGCCGACCTTGCTCACCTTGAAGAGCTGGAGCACCTCGGCCTCCCCCAGCACGGTTTCCCGCTCCTCCGGCTTGAGCAGTCCTTCGAGCGCGTTCCGAACATCCTCGACCGCTTCGTAAATGATGCGATAGGTGCGTACGTCTACTTGCTCCCGTTCGGCAGCCGTCCGGGCGTTGCTGTCGGGTCGCACGTGGAAGCCCAGGACGATTGCCCCTGAGGCCTTGGCCAGCAGAATATCGCTTTCGGTGATGGCCCCCACGCCCCGGTGCACCACGTCAACCCGCACCTCGCTGGTACTCAGCTGAGCCAGCGCGTCGGCCAGCGCTTCGGCCGGTCCACCCTGATCCGCCTTGATGATGATTCGGAGAGTGGAGACTTCGCCTTCCTTGAGGGCGCGGCTGAAGTCTTCCAGTGACGTTCCCTTGGCACTCCGGCGGTTCTGGGCTTCTCGCTCCAGCCGCTGCCGTTTCTGGGCGATGTCGCGCGCCTCGTTGGCGTCGGTGACCACCGCGAAGATGTCTCCAGCCGCCGGCACCCCCTCGAAGCCGAGAATCTGAACCGGTATGGAGGGTCCGGCAGCCTTCACCGCTTTGCCCCGTTCGTCGTACAGTGCGCGAACCCGGCCGGAGAACTTGCCGCAGATGAAGTTGTCACCGCCACTCAGGGTGCCCCGCTGGATCAGTATGGTCGCCAGCGGACCCTTCCCGGGATCGAGCGTGGCCTCGAGCACGACACCGTGTCCCTTGCCGCTCGGATTGGCCTTGAGGTCCAGGATCTCGGCCTGAAGCAGGATCTGCTCCAGGAGATGGTCGATCCCCGTGCCCTTCTTGGCCGAGATTTCGGCGGAGAGCACGGTGCCGCCGTACTCCTCGAGCACCACGTTGTGCTGCAGCAGGTCCTGTTTGACCTTGGGCACATTCGCCGTGGGGAGATCGACCTTGTTGATGGCTACGATCATCGGCACGCCGGCATTGCGGGCATGGCTGATGGCCTCGACGGTCTGGGGCATGACTTGGTCGTCGGCGGCAACCACCAGCACCACGATGTCCGTGACCTGAGCCCCCCGGGCTCGCATGGCGGTAAAGGCCTGGTGACCAGGCGTATCCAGGAAGGTGATCCTCTTGTCGCCGGGCAGCTCGACGTGGTATGCGCCGATGTGCTGGGTAATGCCGCCCGCCTCGCCGGCGACGATATTCGCTTTGCGGACGTAATCCAGCAGCGAGGTCTTACCGTGGTCGACGTGTCCCATGATGGTGACGACCGGCGGCCGCGGCACCAGCTGTTCCGGACTCTCCTCAGCCGCTGTGGTCTCGGCCTCGGCGGCGTATTCGTCCTCCCGGACTGCCTGGAACCCAAAGGCCGATGCAATCAGCTCGATCTGGTCGAAATCGAGCCGCTGGTTCACCGTCACCATGAGTCCCAGTTCCTTGAAGGCAAACTGGACGATCTGGGTTGCCGGCACCTTCATGGCGGTAGCCAATTCGGAGACGGAGATGAATTCGTTGACCCGGATGAGGGTCTTCTCCCGCTCCTTCTCCTCGGCCAGGCGTCCGGCCTGCACCTCACGGAACGAGGGCTCGTCCGGCCGGCGCCCCTTGCGTCCTGCCGGTCCCTTCATGCCCTGCAGGGTGCGGAGGATGTTCGCGTGCACCGCTTCCTGATCCACCGAGGAGCGCTTCCCCTTCTTCCCCTTCTTCCTGCCGCCTCCCTTTTCGGCGTCGGGTCCAAAGGCGCGTTGCGGCGCCGGCCGATCGCCGCCCGGACGTCCGGGCACACCGGGGCGAGAAGGTCCGCCGGGCCGGGAGGAGGCCGGTGGCGCACTACTGCTGAACACCGGCTTGGGCCCACGAGTTGTCGGAGCGGCGGGGCGCTGCACTCGAGGCGGAATGAACGGAGCCCGGGTTGGCGTAGGTGCCGGAGTTGAGGCCGGACGAAATGCCGCGGCATCCGGGGCTCCGCCGTTTACCGGTTCCTCCTCAGTAGCGACCTCCCCCTCGTCCCCTTCGGCGGGAACGGGCGGCAGATCCTTGAAGAGGGCCCGGGCGCGTTCTTCGAGGGTTTGCGCTGGGGTGGTATCCTCCACCTCGTGAATAACCGGGCGCTCCAGCTCGAGGGCCGCCAGCTCGGCCGCCTTTTCCGCCTGCTCCTGGGCCTCGACCTGCGCCACCTCGGCCGCGGTGCGGCGGCGCTTGGTGGGTTTGGCTTCAGCCGCGACCGGCGCGGGCTCCGCCGCCTTGGCCGCCTTGCGTCGGCCCTTCTTTGCGGCGGGCTCTTCCGCGCTGCGGCGCTTCTCCCGCTCCCAGCGGACCCGCACGGCCGACACCTGATCGCTTTCCAGGGCGGACATGTGACTTCGCACGAAGATGTTCATGTCCTTGAGCATGTTGAGGAGCTGCTCAGGAGCGACGCCGAACTCGGCT
>DATKJJ010000042.1:0-4586 GCA_035543695.1 Gemmatimonadales bacterium
GCTATCGGAGACCACGGACCAGAGCGGATCGGCAAACACTCCAGGCAGCGAATCGCGGAGGTCCCGCATGGTCACCCGCAGCGTGCGATCGTCGATTGCCCGGACTGAATCCAGTCCCGCCTCGCGCAGAGCACTGTCCCGTCGAATCCAGTCGGCCTCGATGCTACGGGCAGTCAGGCTGCTGCCATCGGCAAATCGGGCTCCGTCGCGCAGCACAAAGGTCCAGGTACGGGCTGTGGTGTCGCTCTGCCAGGAGCTCGCCAGGGCGGGACGGAGCTCACCTTGGCAGTCGAGTCTAATCAGTCCTGGAAAGAGCTGGCGAAAGACCAGCCGCTCATCCTGGTTGGTGGGCACCGGCGCGTGGGAGAGGTCGAGCGGGCTGGAGAGCGCAATCGTGACCGTATCCAGCCGCTGCGCGGAGTCAGCAGCCAGCAGGCAAGGCTCTTCCAACTGGGTAGAAGGCGAAGGATTTGGGGCGGAGGCTGGAGCGCAACCGTCGAGCGTCAGCGCGGTGAGGCCGAAGGCAGCGGCTCCTGCTAGGAGCCGACGACCACGAATGGGCTGCCCCCCAGCTTCGCTTTGACTTGAGGTACGGCCGCGGCAGCTTCCGCCTTGGTCCGGTAATCACCGATGCGCACCTTGTAGAGTCCGGCCTCCTCGACGGTAATCGGATCGAATCCTTTGGACTTCAACTTGCCGGCCACCGACTCAGCGGTGGCCTTGCTCCGTACCGCGCTGATCTGGATCCGATAATGGGTTGCCGCAGTCGGAGCGGAGGCCGAGTCCGCTCGGGGGTTGTTCGCAGGCTGCGGTGGGGGTGGGGCCGGGGACAGAGTTGTCTCGGAGGTCGTCGCGGTGATCGTCGGCTGAGAGTCAACCGGAGTCGCGGCTCTGGCCTGGGTGTCGGCCCGGGCCGGCGCCGAAGCAGCGGCGAACTGACCGCAACGCTGATGCAGGTATCGAAGTTGGTTCTGCAGCTCCAGGTTGGCCGAGGGGTCTTTCAGGCCATCTGCAATCCAGCGACAGGCCAGGTCGGGCTTCTTCTGGTCGAAGTAGGTGCGGGCCGCCCAATATGCGGCCTGCGGTACCAGTGGACTGCCTGGATAATCGAGTCGAATACGTTCGAGGTTGCGGGCTGCGCCGTCCAGATTGCCGCTGGCGTAGTCGAGCTGCACCAGCCGGAGCAAGGCGTCATCGGCCCAGCTGGAGGACGAATACTCCACCGCCACCCGCTGCAGCTGCCGCCGCATGTCGCCGGCATCGTTGGCCACCATGGCCTGGGTGTAGACGATTTGAGGGTACAAGGTGTCAGTCGGCGCAGTGGCGGTGAGCAGCTGCTGGACCTTCATTCGCGCCGAGTCGCTATCACCTTCCTGGGCATCGCGGATCACTTCGACCAGTCGGGGATCGGTCTGTCCCAGGAGAGGGAGGACGGGAGTGACGGGAAGGACGGAAAGGAAAATTAGGACCCGCCGCATCAGGCTGCCTCAGCCGATTTCACGCCCAGCCGCAACACGAGATCCGTCAGCACTCCCCGCTCATCGGAGATGGTGGTGCTTTTGAGCGCCTGATCGGCCTGAAGGCAGGCCTCGAGTGCCGCATCGATCCGCCTGGCCGGCCAGCGATCTGCCAATCGCGACCAGCGAGCCGCCTCTTCCTTGTAGCTCAACAGACCAAGCGGCCGGTTCTTCAACAGCGCCTTGAACACGGCGTCTTCCAGGGCGCGGCCCCGGTGACCCTTGTCCTGGAAGCGGCGGGCGATCCCCAGGCCGATGAGCGTCGTGCCCAGCAGGGTGACCAGCTTCACTCCCGACATTCCGGGTTGGGCGAGAATTGCCGGCAAGAGAGTTATGGCACGACCGGTTTGTCCCTCGAGAATCGCGGCTCGCCAATCCCACTGGGTTTCCCCTTGCCTCACGCCGATGAGCTGACCCACCCTCTCGGGTGTGAGTGGCTCGTCTGCCGGCAGGGACGCCAGCTTAGCCAGTTCCGAGCTCAGGGCCGCGAGATCGGAGCCAATCGCCTGCACTAAATGCTCCGCCGCGGGGCCGTCGAGGTTCACCCCTCGGGTGACGGCCCGGAGCAACAACCACTTGACGGCTCGCTCCGTGGGCAGGGGATCCAGCCGCACGAGGTAGGAGCCTCGCGCGAGATCCTTGTCTTCGGCCTCTTCACCGGATCCCTGCACCAGCACCACAACCGTCTCCGGGCTGGGCCGCTCCAGGTAACGCTGGAATTCGGATTTCGATTTGGTCTTACGGCGCCAGGCTTCCACCTCTCGGATGACCACGGCGCGCCGCTCGGCCATCATCGGAAGCGTATTGCACAAAGCATGGATTTCTTCAGGATCGAGCTGGGCGGCGGAACGCTGGTCGAGGTTGAACTCCCGCATGGCAGGATCCAGCGCCCGGTCTAGAATCGCCCGTACCGCCTCGTCCTTGAGCACGTCTTCGAGGCCATACAGGTAATAGACCGGGGCGAGCTCGCCCTTATTCAGGGAGCGGAACAGCGCATCAAACGAGTGTGCCGGCATAGTGAAGGCAAACGTACCCCCTGTAATACAGTCTCGTAAGACGGTCCGCCAGACGGCTCAGCGGCGGAACCCTTGAATGAACATCAGCGCCACCAACGTCTTGCCGTCCGAAATTTCCCCGCTCCGGATCATGTTCATAGCCTCGGACCAGCGCCGGGTATGAACCTCCATGAACTCGTCGGCCTCTCGCTTGTGAGTGCCCTTTTTCAGCTCGTGCGCCAGGAAAAGGTGAATCTTCTCATCGGTGAAGCCGGGCGTGGTATAGATCGTGGTGAGCCGAGCCAAGACGTCGGCAGTCATCCCGATCTCCTCTTCCAATTCGCGCTGAGCACACGTTGCAGGAGTCTCGCCGGGGTCGAGCCTCCCCGCCGGAATCTCCCAGATATACCCATTAGCGGCGTGACGGAACTGGCGGATCAGGTGAATCCGCGGGTCGGGGGCGCGAGGCTCATCCAGAAAAGGAACGACCGCCGAGGCCCCGGGGTGACGAATCATCTCCAGGTGGCCGGTCGATTGATTGGGAAACTGGACGGTGTCCCGGTCCAGGTTGATGATTCTGCCGCTGTACAAGCGTTCGGAGGAGACGAGCGTCATGGCGCGGAGCGGTGAAAGGCGAGAGTTGAGGCCGAGGCGCGAAGCCACGCCACCGGGATCTTGAAGGCCTCGGCAGCCAGGTAGCGGAGCTCGAGCACCGGATTGTCCGAGATGGGGCTGCTCTCCGTGGGTGAGGTGTACGCCTCGAGTCCGGTGCGCCGGGCTTCGAGCCGCAGCCGGAACATGTGAAACGGATCGCTGACCAGGATGACCCGCTTCAGATGAGCCGCCTGGAGCCAGCCGGCGACGGCAGTCATCGAGGCCTGGGTTGAGCGGCCCTGAGGCTGGGAGATGACCGCATCCGGCGGCACCTTCCGGTTCAGCAGGTAGTGTCGGGCGACGGTCGCTTCGCTCATCGTGTCTCCCCGACCGACTCCCCCGGTCACCACCAGCAGAGGGGCAAGACCTTCCCGGTACAGTTGCAGCGCGTGATCCAGCCGCGCCCGGAAGACCGGCGACGGCCGGCCGTTGTACTGGGCGGCACCCAGTACCACAATGGCGTCCGCTGGACGCCGCTGATCCTCCTGGCTCACCGTAAGGACCATCAGCAGGGCCACCGTGTACACCGAGCCGGCGGCCAGGATGATCAGCACGAGCGCCCGGCGAAACTTCTGGAACGGCGAACGACGAATGGGCCGTCGCCCGGTCACAAGTCGAAGCTCTCGCCGTGGCTGGGGACCCGTACATCGCGCACGCCCTCTTCCCGGAGAATCGCTGCCATGGCCTCCAGCGCCGGCGGTTCTCCGTGGACTACGAACGCCCGGCGAATCGGCCCCCCCAGCCGGCGAACCCAGGCCCGGAGCTCGTCCCGGTCTGCATGGGCTGAATAACCGGTGATCGATTCCACTTCAGCTCTCCGCTCGTGCTCCTGGCCCAGAAGGCGAACCCGTTCCTGCCCGCTCTCGATTCGGCGACCCAGGGTATGCTCGGCCTGAAAGCCCACAAAGAGCACCAGGTTGCGGTGGTCCCCAATGCCGTGGGCCAGATGGTGGAGGATGCGGCCCGATTCTGCCATCCCCGAAGCGGCAATAATCACCGCCGGCCCGTTCTGGGAATTCAGAGCCTTCGACTGGGAGACGTCACGGACGTAATGGAGCAAGGGAAAGTCAAACAGCTCGTTGGTGGTCTCGATGAACCGCTCAGCGCGGTCGAAGACCTCAGGGTGCATCCGGAAGACGGTGGTGATGTCTACCGCGAGGGGGCTGTCCAGGTAGATCGGTATCTGAGGGATCTGCCCGGCACGGGAGAGGTGGTGCAGGCTGTAGATCAACTCCTGTGCGCGGCCGACCGCAAAGGCCGGGATCAGCAGCTTGCCGCCACGGGACGCCACCCGCCGCACCGCCTCTGCCAGCCGGGTTTCGGCCTGATCGAAGGACTCATGCTGCCGGTTGGCGTAGGTGGATTCGACGATCAGAGTATCGATCGGCCCGGTGGGAGGCTCCGGATTTCGCACGATCGG
>DATKJJ010000043.1:0-7639 GCA_035543695.1 Gemmatimonadales bacterium
GTGATCTTCTTGGAGAGGTCGCCGTTGGCCACAGCGGTGGTCACATCGGCAATGTTTCTGACCTGCGCCGTCAGATTGCCGGCCATGCTGTTGACGCTGTCGGTCAGGTCCTTCCAAGTGCCACCCACACCGCGCACATACGCCTGACCGCCCAGCTTGCCTTCGGTACCGACTTCGCGGGCGACGCGAGTCACTTCGGAGGCAAAGGAGTTCAGCTGGTCCACCATCGTGTTGATGGTGTTCTTGAGCTCGAGAATTTCCCCTTTAACGTCGACGGTGATTTTCTTGGAGAGGTCGCCGTTGGCGACGGCGGTGGTGACCTGGGCGATGTTCCGGACCTGCGCCGTCAGATTGCCGGCCATGCTGTTCACGTTGTCGGTCAGATCCTTCCAGGTCCCGCCGACGCCCTTCACCCGGGCCTGCCCGCCGAGCTTGCCCTCGGTTCCGACTTCGCGAGCCACGCGGGTGACCTCGGAGGCAAACGAGCTGAGCTGGTCCACCATCGAGTTCACCGTCTTGCCGATCCGGAGGAACTCGCCCATGAGCGGCCGGCCTTCGATGTCGAGGGACATCGACTGCGACAGGTCTCCCCGGGCCACTGCTCCGATGACACGGGCCACTTCGCTGGTGGGCTGAACCAGATCGCCGATCAGCGTGTTGACCGAGTTGACGGAAGCCGCCCAGGCTCCGGCGGCCCCGTGCAGGTGCGCCCGCTGGGTGATCTTCCCTTCCTTACCGACTGCCTGGCTCACCCGCTCGAATTCGCGGGCGGTTTCCCGGTTGAGATCGATGATGTCGTTCAGGGCGTCGGAGATTTTTCCCGCGACACCCACCTGAGAGACCGGCATCTTGAGCGAGAAGTCGCCCTTGCGGACCGCGGTAAGCACCGCAAGGAGGTGATCGGTATCCAGAACATCGGAACCGGCTTGGACCGCGAGGCGGCTGTTCGCCCGGCGCTTGGACTTCCGTCCGTTGCCGGTCGTGCGACCGTTCACGGTCGACTGTTCAGTCGGCATGGATACTCCTGAAGGGCCTGATTCTGAAGCAGGGGGTAAGCAAAGTTGTTTAAGCTCCGCGAGCGGCGGCTGTGAGGCAGGTCACATGCGTTGAAAGAATGCGTAGCCGGCGGTTGGCGCTTGACTTAATGCCGGCAGTGAACACACTTCAGACTGACTCTAAAAGATAAACAGCGAGCGGAGAGTTGGTACCCGGCCCTCCGCTCCAGCTTCCAGCCCGGCCCTGATGCTGCCAGATCCGCTCCGCATACTCATTCTGGAAGACGTGCCGATGGACGCCGAGCTCGTGGAATACGAGCTCGAGCGGGCCCAGGTCCCCTTTGTCTCCCGCCGGGTGGACACGCGGAACAACTTCCTCCAGGAGCTGGAGGGTTTTCAGCCTCACGTGATTCTGTCGGACTATACCCTTCCTCAGTTCGACGGCATGAGCGCGCTCTCGCTGGCCCGGGAGCGGGCCCCCAGCATTCCGTTCCTGATCGTCACCGGATCGGTGAACGAAGAGACCGCCGTCGGCTGCATGAAGGCCGGGGCGACCGATTACCTGCTGAAGAGCAATCTGGCGCGCATCGCCCCTGCCATCGAAGCAGCGCTGGAGCGCGAGAGAGCGCGCGCGGAAAAGATCAGAGCCGAGTCGGCGCTGTCCGCCAGTGAGCGAAGATTCCGCTCTCTGGTACAGAACTCCTCAGACCTGGTGACCATCGTCGCCCCCGACGGCTCGATCCTCTATGCCAGCGATTCGGCCGAGCGGATCGTGGGCTACTCCCCCACGTCGCTGGTCGGCACCACCCTCATGGACTACCTGGCGCCGGACGACGCGGAGCAGCTGCGGGCCTTGCTGCAGAACGGCGACGGCACACTCAGCGGGACGGGTCCCCTCGAGTTCTGCCTGCGCCGGAGCGACGGCACCCCGGTATGGCTCGAGGCGGTCGGCACCAACCTGCTGACCGACCCCACCATTCGTGGCATCGTGCTGAACGCCCGGGACGTGAGCGAGCGGAAGCGCGCCGATACCGCCCTGAGGGAGAGCGAGGAGCGCTATCGCGATCTGTTCGACAATGCCAGCGATCTCGTCTGCATGGTCGACCCAGCCGGTGTGCTGCTCTACGCCAACCACGCCTGGCAGCAGGGAACGGGGTACGGGGCAGACGAGATCGGGAACCTGCAGCTTTCCGACATTCTTCACCCCGAGAGCCGGCAGCACTACGCTGGTGTTATCGAGCGGGTGCTCGCCGGCGAGCGCCTGGACCACGTCGAGCTGGTGTTCGTTCCGAAAGCGGGCCCGCCGATCACCGTCGAGGGGAACCTCAGCTGCACCTTCAAGGATGGTGGCCCACCGGTGATCCGGGGGATCTACCGCGACGTCACCGAACGGAAGAAAGTGGAGGAGCATCTCCGCCGGGCCGAGCGGATGCAAGCAGCCGGCAAGCTGGCTGGAGGAGTGGCTCACGAAGTCAACAATATGATGACCGGCGTGATCGGGTTCAGTGAATTCGTCATCCGCACCTTCGACCAGAACGATCCCCGCCGCAGCGACATGGAAGAGGTCATCCGGGCGGCCACCCGCGCGGCCGACGTGACCCGGCAGCTCCTGGCCTTTACCCGGCAGCAATACCTGCAGCCGCAGATGGTCGAACTCAACACCGTGGTTCTCGAGATGGAAAAAATGCTCCGGCGTTCCCTGGGCGAGGACAAGCAGCTGGAGCTCCGGCTGGCTCCTGAGCTGGGCCAGATCCGGGCAGACCGGGGGCAGCTGGAGCAGGTGCTGATCAATCTGGTGCTGAACGCGCGCGACGCATTGACGGACCATGGCCGAGTGACCATCGAAAGCAGCAGCGCGGTGTGGGACGCTTCGTACGGCGAGCGCCACGGCGGCGTGGAGATTCCGTTGGGACGCTACATCATGCTCGCGGTCAGCGATAACGGCTGCGGGATGGACGCCGAGGTGCAGGCCAGAATCTTCGAGCCCTTCTACACCACCAAGCCGGTGGGACAGGGCACCGGTCTCGGCCTGTCGACCGTTTACGGCATAGTGAAGCAGAGCGGCGGGTTCATTTGGGCGTACAGTGAGCCGGGCCAGGGGACGGTCTTCAAGGTCTACCTCCCGGAGACGGTGGCTGGGGAGCAGGGAAAGGTCACCCACGAGCCAGGCCGCGACGTGGTCGCTGAGCACGGGGTTGAAAGCGTGCTGGTCATCGAGGACGAGGATGTGGTGAGGAACCTGGCCATTCGCGGCCTCAGAGATCATGGCTACACCGTGATCGAAGCCAGAAATGGAGTCGACGCCCTGGACTATCTGAAGCGGTATCCCGGGAGCATCGATCTGGTTATCTGCGACGTGGTCATGCCGGAGATGGGGGGACGGGAGTTCGGGCAGCGTCTGGCGCTGCTCGAGACAGACCTTCCGATCCTTTTCATGTCGGGCTATACCGGCGACGACGTGGTGCAGCGGGGGCTACTCGACCCGGGAGCCCCCTTTCAGCAGAAGCCCTTCACTCCGGGAACTCTGGCCACCAAGGTCAGATCGATGCTGGACCAGCGGCCCCAGACCAGAGTGCGCCAAGCTTCCCACTAAATCGCCTCACGCTGAGTGCGATTTGGCCTCGCTCTCGGCGGGACGAAACTCCAGGTGCTCTGCCCGCAGGGTAACAAACCCGCGCGGCGTCGCCAGCCGCGCCAGTCGTTCTCCCGCCATGTTCACCATGCGTTGGGTTACGCCGGGAAAGATCGGCACCACCTGATACCACACCTTCGGATCCAGGTCCAGATATCTGCGCCGGTGTTCGTCTTTGAGTCGGGCCTGCACTCCGGCCATTGATCCTCCTTGCGTCTCTCCCGTCCGGTTAATACGCCGGCGGGTCGCTGGCGGGGAACGACTCCTTCGATCCCTCGTCCACTCTCTTGGCGTTGGGCCGCGACTCCGGCGTGGTGGAGGGTCCCGGTCCAATGGCCCGGGCCTTCTGCCGCCCCCACAGCAGCTGCCGCAGCACGTACTGCAGGATTCCGCCGTGCTGGTAGTACAGCACCTCCTGCGGGGTATCGATTCGGATCGTGACCTCGAAGCGAACGACGGTGCCGTCGTCTCTGCGGGCGTTCACCATCAGGGTGCGCCCGGCGGCAAACGCGGTCTCGATCGCACGGGCGAGGCCCTCCAGATCGTACACTTCACGTCCGGTGAGTCCCAGGCTCTCAACCGACTGCCCCGGGGAAAACTGCAGAGGAAGGATCCCCATCCCCACCAGATTCGAGCGGTGGATTCGTTCGTAGCTCTCGGCGATCACGGCACGGATTCCCTGCAGGGCCGGCCCCTTGGCCGCCCAGTCACGGCTGGAGCCGGAGCCGTATTCCTTGCCGGCCAGCACCAGCAGCGGCGTCTGCGAAGCCTGATACCGTACCGCGGCGTCGTAGATCGACATGACCTCGCCGCTCGGCAGGTACGTGGTGACCCCACCCTCGGTACCCGGCGCGAGCCGGTTCCGGATTCTGGTGTTGGCAAAAGTGCCGCGGACCAGGACCTCATGATTGCCGCGGCGGGAGCCGTAGGAGTTGAAGTCGGCCGGGGTCACGCCCTGAGCCATCAGATAGCGCCCCGCCGGAGAATCTTTCTTGATGCTCCCCGCGGGCGAGATGTGGTCGGTGGTGACGCTGTCGCCCAATACCGCAATGACTCGCGCGCCCTGGATCTCGTCCACCGATGTGGGGCTCTCCTTCGACATGCCCTTGAAGTAGGGCGGTTGCCGGACATAGGTGGACGTGGGGGCCCACTCGAAGCGGTCGCCCTGGGGAACCTCCAGGCCGTTCCATCGCTCGTCGCCGGCAAAGACGGCGCCGTAGCTCCTCCGGTACATGTCGGATTGGATCGACGACCGGAGAGTCTTGTCCACTTCGGCCGAGCTGGGCCAGATGTCCCGGAGATAGACCGGATCGCCCTGGGCATCGTGACCCAGCGGCTCCTCCCGCAGATCGATGTCGATCCTGCCCGCCAGGGCAAAGGCGACGACGAGCGGCGGGGACATCAGATAGTTCGCCCGCACGTCGGAGTTGATCCGGCCTTCGAAGTTGCGGTTGCCGGACAGGACCGAGCAGGCCACCAGCTGCCGCCGCTGAATCGCCTCGGAGATCTCGATCGGAAGCGGGCCCGAGTTGCCGATGCAGGTGGTGCAGCCATAGCCCACGAGATTGAAGCCCAGCTGCTCCAGATAGGGGGTGAGCCCCGCCCGATCGTAGTAGTCCATCACGACCTTGGAGCCCGGAGCCAGCGACGTCTTGACCCAGGGTTTCCGCTCGAGACCCCGGTCCACCGCCTTCTTGGCGAGAAGACCCGCTGCCAGCATCACCGAGGGATTGGAGGTGTTGGTACAACTGGTGATCGCCGCGATCACCACCGAGCCGTGGTCGAGCACCTCGGCCGCATCTTCAAGCATCACCGTGCGAGCAGACGGCGATTCGGGCGAGCCCTCGCCCCAGACACCCAGTGCGGCCGGACCTTCACTCGAGCCCTTCGCGGCCTCTTTGCCGGGCGGGCTGGTGCCGGCAGGTAACAGACTGGGCAGGGCATCGCGGAACGAGCGCCGGGCCTCGGAAAGCCGAATCCGGTCCTGCGGACGGCGGGGGCCGGCAATGCTGGGCTCCACCTTGGACAGATCGAGCGCCACGGTGTCGGTAAACACCGGCTCGGGCGACCTGGCCGTATGGAAGAGTCCCTGCTCTTTCATGTAGGCCTCGACCAGGGCGACACGCTCTTCGGAGCGGCCGGTAAAGCGGAGATACTGCAGGGTCACCTCGTCAACCGGAAAGATGGCGCAGGTGGCTCCGTACTCGGGCGACATATTCCCGATGGTCGCCCGATCCGCCAGGGCCAGGCTGGCGAGGCCCGGCCCGTAGAACTCCACGAACTTGCCCACCACACCCTTGCGGCGGAGAAGCTCGGTCACCGTGAGCACCAGATCTGTCGCCGTGGCCCCCTCGGGCAACCGCCCCTCCAGCCGGAATCCAACCACCTCGGGTATCAGCATGGAGACCGGCTGTCCCAGCATCGCGGCTTCGGCCTCGATCCCTCCGACTCCCCAACCCAGCACCCCCAGGCCATTGATCATCGGGGTGTGGGAGTCCGTGCCCACAAGGGTATCCGGGTAGGCCTGGGGCAGCTCTCCGCTTCGGGCGTGGGGATTCTCATCCGAGGTGAACACCACGCGGGCCAGGTACTCGAGATTGACCTGGTGGACGATCCCGGTGTTCGGCGGGACGACGCGGAAGTTGTCGAAGGCTCGCTGGCCCCAACGGAGAAACTGGTATCGCTCGCGGTTGCGCTGGTAGTCGAGGTCGACGTTGGTCAGGAACGCGCCGGAGGTCCCGAACGCATCCACCTGTACCGAGTGATCCACCACCAGCTCGACCGGCTGGAGCGGATTGATCCGGGCCGGATCACCACCCAGCTCGGCCATGGCATCGCGCATCGCGGCCAGATCGACCACCGCAGGAACCCCGGTGAAGTCCTGCAGCAGTACCCGGGCCGGGGTAAAGGCGATCTCTCGGAGCGGGGGGTTGGCCGGCGACCAACCGGCCAACGCCTCGATATCCTCCCGGGTAACGGTCACACCGTCTTCGGTTCGGAGCAGATCCTCCAGGAGAATGCGGAGAGAGTACGGCAGGCGGGTGATGTCGATTCCGTTCCGGGCCAGAGCGCTGAGCCGGAAGATTTCAAAGCCTCTGCCGCCGACTGTCAGCTTGGATCGGGCACCGAACGAGTCATTCATGCTCATAAACTAAGCGATTTAGCCTATTGAAGCAGGTTTGCGGTACGCTGCCACAAAGCTGCCAGTATCTCTGACAGTGGACAATCCGACCAGAGCCGTTTACAGTGATGGTCCGTTGATTGGATGTTCGTGGCATCCATCATCCCACCCATGGTCTCAGCCGCAATGCCACACGCCGCAGAAGGTGCGACGCCGGTCGTGGCCGGCAGCGCCAATTGTCTCATCGTCGATGACGAGCCCAGCGTTCGTCGCTCGCTGTCCCGCATGCTTCAGGCTCAGGGGTTTCATTGCCTGGAGGCCTGCAGCGGGCGCCAGGCACTTCAGGTTCTGGAGAAGACCGGAGAGATCCCGCTCATCATCTCGGATATGAAAATGCCCGAGCTGGATGGCATGGCCTTCCTGGAGGTGGTGCGCCGGCAGTTCCCCGACAGCTCGGTCATCATGCTGAGCGGCATGAGTGAGACGACAACGGCGGTGGACTGCCTCCATCTTGGCGCGGCCGATTTCCTGCTGAAACCCATCTCTCTCAGCGAGCTTCAGGCCCGCGTGAGTCGGGCGCTGGAGAAGCGGGCTCTGGTGCTGCAGAACCGGTTTTATCAGCAGCATCTCGAGCACCAGGTCCAGGCCCAGGCCCAGCGAATTCAGGAGCTGTTTCTCCAGGGGGTCCAGATGCTGGCCCGAGCATTGGAGGCCAAGGACGCCTACACCCGGGGACATTCGATGCGGGTGAGTCAGTACGCTGTCGCCACCGCGTCCCGGCTGGGATTCACCGGGCAGGGACTGGAGGGGATTCGGCTGGGAGGGGAGCTGCACGACATCGGGAAGATCGGGACTCGCGAGGCAGTCCTGCACAAACCCACTTCGCTGACC
>DATKJJ010000044.1:0-3408 GCA_035543695.1 Gemmatimonadales bacterium
CACTGGGGAGGATCGTCGAGGCCTGTACGCCGACATCATGGAAGCGATCAGCCAGACCGGCACCAACATTCGGGGAGCCGACCTGCACACCCGAGACGGATCGGTGTTTGGTACCATCTTCGTGGAAGTGGACAACCTCCCTCACCTGGGGAAGGTGATGAAGGCGGTGCGGAAGGTGAAAGGCGTGACAGAGATCGAACGCCGAGAAGCGCCGCCGGCGTGAACCGCTGGATTCTCAAGACCGATTCGGAGGTGTATCCCTTCGAGCAGCTGGAGCGAGAGCAGCGCGCGGTGTGGGACGGCGTCAGCAACCCGGTAGCTCTGCGGCACATCCGGAGCATGGCTCCGGGTGATCCGCTGATGATCTACCACTCGGGAGCCAACAAGGAAATCGTGGGATTGGCGCGGGTGGTCAGTGAGCCCTATCCCGATCCCAAGCATCCGGAAGGGAAGCTGACCGTGGTCGATGTGAAAGCGGACGGCCGGCTGCCCCAGCCTGTTACCCTGACTGCCATCAAATCCGATCCCTACTTTGCCGATCTCCCTCTGGTCCGGCAGCCGAGACTGTCCGTCATTCCGGTGGCGGAACCCCAGTGGAAGAAGCTGCTGCTGATGGGTGGGCTGAAGTAGAGACTCTCCCCGAAGAAATCCCGGCAGTATATATTCCCTTCATGAGCAGTCCACGTTTCGAGGTAGTCGCCCCGTTTCAGCCTGCCGGCGACCAGCCCAAGGCCATCCGTGAATTGACCGAAGGTCTCCGCCGGGGAGACAAGCACCAGACCCTGCTGGGGGTTACCGGGTCGGGCAAGACTATGACCCTGGCGCATACCATCGCCAATTACGGGAAACCCACGCTGGTGATGTCCCATAACAAGACACTGGCCGCCCAGCTCTACGGAGAGTTGCGCCAGTTTCTGCCTCGCAACGCGGTGGAGTACTTCGTCTCCTATTACGACTATTACCAGCCTGAAGCGTACGTCCCGGCCACCGACGTTTATATCGAGAAGGATGCCTCGATAAACCAGGACATCGAGAGCCTGCGACTGAGGGCCACCTCCAGCCTGATGGAGCGGGAGGACGTGGTCATCGTGGGGACGGTGAGCGCCATCTACGGCTTGGGCGACCCGGCCGAATACCGCAAGCTCATGGTCACGGTCCAGCAGGGGGAGCATCGGGGCCGGGATGCCATTCTATCGGAGCTGGTGCGCATACAGTATGGGCGCAACGATGTGTCCTTCGAGCAGGGAACCTTCCGGGTCCGGGGCGACTCGATCGAGATCTTTCCGGCCTACGCTGAACAGGCCATCCGGGTGGAGCTTTGGGGAGATGAAGTGGAGCGAATCAGCAAAATCAATCCGCTCACTGGCGAAACCATCGTTCAGCTCAACCAGTGTGCCATCTATCCGGCCAAGCACTTTGTCACCCAGCGCCCCACCATCGAGCGAGCGGTCAAAGCAATCCGAGAAGAGCTGGCGGTCCGACTCAGTGAGCTGAAGAGCGCGGGCAAGCTGCTCGAAGCCCAGCGACTGGAGTCGCGCACGACCTTCGATATCGAGATGTTGCTGGAGGTCGGCACCTGCGCCGGAATCGAGAATTATTCGCGCCATCTCACCGGCCGCAGGGAAGGAGAACGGCCCGCCTGCCTCATCGATTACTTCCCGCCTGACTTTCTCGTGGTGGTGGACGAGTCGCATGTGAGCTTGCCTCAAATCGGTGGCATGTATAACGGCGACCGGGCCCGGAAGCTCACTCTGGTGGAGTATGGGTTCCGGCTCCCCTCTGCCCTGGACAACCGGCCGCTTCAGTTCGACGAGTTCATGGCGCTGGCGCCACAGATGATCAATGTCTCGGCGACGCCCGGCGAGTACGAGCTTCGGCTGTCGCAGGGAGTCGTGGTGGAGCAGATCATTCGCCCCACCGGGCTGCTTGATCCCGAAGTCGACGTCCGCCCGGTGCGGGGGCAGGTGGACGATCTGCTGGCGGAGATCCGTCTGCGGGAAACCCGGAGCGAGCGAGTCCTGGTCACCACCCTGACCAAGCGAATGTCCGAAGATCTCACGGACTACCTGCAGCAGGCGGGGGTCCGGGTCCGGTATCTCCATTCCGACATTGATGCCATCGAGCGAATGGAGATCCTTCGAGGGCTGCGCCTGGGGGATTTCGATGTTCTGGTGGGAATCAATCTGCTGCGAGAGGGTCTCGATCTTCCGGAAGTATCCTTAGTGGCCATCCTGGACGCGGACCAGGAGGGCTTCCTGCGCTCGGACCGCTCCCTGGTGCAGACCATCGGCCGCGCGGCGCGGCACATCAACGGCCGAGCGGTGCTATATGCCGATCGAATCACCGGGTCCATGCAACGCGCGCTGGAGGAAATGGATCGGCGCCGGGCCATTCAGCGGGCCTATAATATCGAGCACGGCATCACCCCGGTCTCCATCGTCAAGAGCATGGAGGAGGTGCGGCTGTCGACCCACGTCGCCGATGCGCGCACCGAGCGGCCAGACCCCAAGGCGGCGCAGGAACGTATCGACTTGCGCGATCCAGCCAAGCGCGCGGCGGCCATCACCTCGCTGGAGCGGCAAATGCGTGAGGCCGCGGCCAATCTCGAGTTCGAGCTGGCAGCCATGCTTCGGGATCAGTTGAACGAACTCAAGGCCGCGGGTGCGCCGGACGTGCGGCGGGCACCGGCCCGGCTGCGGCGCCAGGCATGAGCCGGGCCCTGACCCTGGCGGAGCTCGAAGCAGAGGGCGAAGCACTCGGCCGTCGGCTCAGGCCCGGTGAAGTGCTCAGCTTCGAGGGGGATCTCGGTGCCGGGAAGACCACCTTCATCCAGGCGGTTACTCGGGGCCTGGGCGTCAGCCGGCCAGCGACCAGCCCAACCTACGCGTTGGTCCATCGGTACCAAGGCGCGCGGGGGCCGGTCTTTCATCTGGACTGCTTTCGGCTGCGCTCGCCGGAGGAGGCAGCCGACCTCGATTGGGAAGGTTTACTGACCGAAGGCGACGCTATTCTGGTTGAGTGGCCCGAGCGTGCCGGCGAGTGGTTGCCCTCGCCCAGCCGCAGGTTCCGGCTCTCTCATGTGGCTCAGCCGGAGCTGCGCCGGCTGGAGGTTCTCTGATGTGGCTCGCGTTGGACACGGCCGGTGATTGTGCCTCGGTCGCTCTGGGAGAACCGGGCTCAGGCTCGGCTGCACTGGACGAGAATCTTCCGGGTGCCCGACGCCATGCCGCCGCGTTGCTTCCTATCGTTCAACGCCTGCTCGGCCGTGCGGGATCCACTCTGGACGCGGTGCAGGGCGTGGTGTTGAGCGATGGCCCGGGCAGTTTCACCGGGCTCCGGGTGGGCGCGTCCGTGGCAAAGGCCCTGGTCGACACCCGGCGAATTCCTCTCTGGACCGCTCCCTCGTTG
>DATKJJ010000045.1:0-3198 GCA_035543695.1 Gemmatimonadales bacterium
GATTGCTCGAAGAAGGCGCCCCCGGAAAAAGGCGCATGAGACCGCTTCCGTGCCCGCAGTCATAGCCCGGGCCGCGCTGGCGCCCGTATTGGCGGATCCCACTGCGCGCGCCGAACAGGTGACCCAGCTGGTTCTGGGAGAGACCGCAACGGTGCTGGAGCGGACTGGCGAATGGAGACGGGTCCGGACCGACGCAGACGCCTACGACGGGTGGATCCATCTGGGCTATCTGTCCGAGGTGGAGGATCCGGCTGGCGAGGAGTGGCGCTCCCAGGTCAATGCCTGGAGTGAGGGCGCTACGCTTCGAATCGGCGGCTCCGCGCTTCCGATTCCGCTGCGCGCCCGGGTCATTCTGGATCGGGATGTGGTTCGCCTGCCCGATGGGAGGCAGGGACGGGTGGTAGGAGGCTGCATTCGAGAGCTCCAGCAGAGCATATCCGGCGCTCGCGCCAAGGCGCCGGAGCGCTGGGCGTTCGAGCATTTTGGGGGCAGTCCCTACGTGTGGGGCGGGGTAACACCCTGGGGCGTCGATTGCTCCGGCCTGGTTCAGACCACCTTTGCCGCCCGAGGCGTGAGCCTCCCCCGCGATTCGGCCCAGCAAGTCGCCAGCGGAACGTCGGTTGCAGTCGACGCTGTTCGGCCGGGTGATCTGCTGTTCTTCCGCGGCGAATCTACCGCCTCCATTACGCATGTGGCGTTTGCCGGCGAGGCCGACACTCTGGTGCATTCCACGCTCTCCTGCGGTGGCATGGTAGTGGAACCGTGGCTTCCCGGGAGTCGGGCGGCGGCGCTCCGCGAGCGGCTGGTCGCTGTGCGGCGCCTGGAGGAGAGGTGAGTGGGGTGATGCCGGCTAGAAAGCTGGTCCTCTTTGATATCGATGGTACCATCCTCTTGAGCTCCGGCGCGGGACGTCGCGCCATCGTCAGCGCCATTGTCGAGCACATCGGCGACGCTGGTGCCCTGAGCGACATCCCGTTCGGCGGTAAGACCGATCCGCAGATCGTGGCCGAGCTGCTGGCAGCGGCAGGACACCAGGAACCGCCTACGCCCGACCGGCTGGATGGGATTTGCCGGCGTTACGTCGAGCTGCTGGCCGATGAGCTCGACCGGCCGACTACGCGCACCCATGTCATGCCTGGCGTTCACCAGTTGCTCGATCGGCTCGAATCGGCGCAGGGAGTCGTGCTGGGACTCCTCACCGGCAATCTCGTCCAGGGAGCCCGGCTCAAGCTGCGGGCCGCGGGAATCGATCCCCGCAGATTTCAAGTCGGAGCCTATGGGTCGGATGCGGCACATCGGCCCGACCTGCCCCCCATTGCCGCGCGCCGGGCTACCCGCTACTTCGACCGGGAGCCTCGAGGAGACTCGGTCGTCATTATCGGTGATACCCCAGCCGACATTGCCTGCGGCAGCTGCATCGAAGCCCGAGCGATTGCGGTTGCCACTGGAGACTATTCGGTAGCCGATCTGCAGGCCTGCGGACCCCACATGGTCTTCGAGGATTTGGCCGACACCGAAAGCGTGCTGCACTCTATCCTCGCCTGAACCCAGGCCATTGTGGTGACCCGACCTCCCGCCTCTACTGAAACCTGGATCGTGCCCGAGCTGGGACCCTCACTGGGCCGGCTGAGCGATCCGCCCTCCACGCCGGACCACTCCGGCGCACTCGGCGTGGTGCTCGAGGACATTCGATTGGAGCTGGTCAGCGGAATATTCGACATGGCCGGGGCGGCCAGGTCGTTCATGGCGGCGGGCGACCACCAGGGTGCCATAGCCTCGCTTGGTCGGGTCGGCTGGCTGGACCGCTGGGAGAGGGCAGTGGCGGCAAGCGCACAGCGGCTAGCCGACGTGGTCAACGCGCGCATGCGTGCGGCCGCCGTCGAGTCCCGGCTCCCCGAGCGACGGCTGCAGCCACTGCTGTTGAGGCCCGAGGATATCCGCGCCATCGGGTCGCGACTCGGCAGTGGGGGTGCCGGCTTCGTCAGCGCGCTCGACGCGCTGGAGCAGACCGTTCCGGCGGCTTCTGCGTTGGGCGCCCGCGGTCGTATGGGGCAGGAAGAATGGCAAGTCGCGCTTGCCACCGCGGCTCGGCGGCTCGAATCCGCCTGGCTGGCTCTGTCCGAATCGGCCTGGCGGGAGCAGGAGCGCTGGAGGCAGGACATCGAGCGGGTGAAAACCTGGAAGCGGCCCACCCTGGCACTCTGGCTGACAACGACCCTGGTTCTGCTGCTGCTCGGCTACCTCGGACTGGTGTTGGGGGGCTATCTGCCGGTACCAAAGCCCCTGCAGGGGTTGGCCGAGCTCTGGTGGAATCACCTGTGACCTTCGTTGGGGTGGGGATTGACCTGGTGGATCTCCAGCGGGTCCGCGACCTCCTCGCGGACAAGGGTGAGCAGGCAATGAACAGATTCTTCTCCGATCACGAGCGACAGTATCTGGCCAGTCGTCCTGACGCGACGGGACACGCGGCGGCCCGGATCGCGGCCAAAGAGGCCGTTTACAAAGCCATACAGTCCTTGCCCGGGGCGAGAGGGGTCGGTTGGCGGGAGATCGAGGTGGCCAGGGATGCCGAGGGGCGTCCAGCCATTCGCCTTTACGGGCTGGCAGCACGCATTTCCCAGGAACAAGGCGGTCTTGCCATCAAGATCTCGCTCACCCACTCGGCCCTATCGGCCGGAGCCATTGCCATCGTCGAGGCCCCTTAGGGGCCGCTCATCTTTCAATTCCGACCATCTTACTCTAGTTTGAAGCAGCGACTTCAAACTGGATGAAAATGATTCTCAGCGCGGCCGCCCTGGTTTTCTCCGCCCTCGCTGTTCGGCACCAAATCTCTGATTCCGTCCCGGACATCGCGCCGGCAGTTCGCCGGGTCGCCGCCACGGCACAGCTGGCGTCTCAGGAATACCGGGTTGGGATCGTCAATGGCCGGGTGGTCTCTCAGGCCGAAGTGGACGAAGCTCGGCTGTTCCTCCAGGAGTCTCGGCGATCGGCGGCCCTCCTGCCTGCCAAGTTCCGCCTCAGCACCATAAGTAGCATCGACTCGCTGCTGGCCCTCGTGAGCGCAGCTGGTTCTCCCGACTCGGTGGATGCTCGAGTAAAGCGGCTCACCACATCGCTATCGACGGCGCTCGGCGTTCCGCTCGATCAGGTGCCGCCGGAGGCGCCGTCGTTGGCTCGAGGCGCCCAGGTTTTTCGGAC
>DATKJJ010000046.1:0-5772 GCA_035543695.1 Gemmatimonadales bacterium
TTGGTTGTTCTCCTCTTGAGCTTGGGAGCTCGCCTTGCCATACGCCGCTTCAGCCTCAATGGCTGAGCTCACCTTGAGCCGCGCCGCCCCCGCGACCCGACCGGAGCCGGAGACGGCGCAGCCCCGCATCGTGACCGAGAAGCTATCGGCCATGTACGGCAAGTTCACCGCGGTAAAGTCGGTGTCACTCAGCTTTGCTCCCAATCGGGTCCACGCACTGATCGGCCCGTCCGGGTGCGGCAAGTCGACCTTTCTGCGGACCCTGAACCGGATGCACGAGCTGTCGGACCATGGCTGGATCACCGGCCGGGTGCTGCTCGACGGGGCCGACATCTATGCCCCCAGAGTCAACGTCATGCAGCTCCGGCGCCGGGTGGGTATGGTCTTTCAGCGGCCCACGCCGTTTCCCACCATGTCGATCTACGACAACGCAGCGGCCGGACTGCGGGTCAATGGCAGGATGAGCCGGTCGGAGGTGAATGGGCGGGTCGAGCAGGCTCTACGCCAGGCCGCTCTGTGGGATGAGGTGAAGGACAGGCTCAAGGCCAGTGCGATGGCTCTCTCCGGAGGTCAGCAGCAGCGGCTCTGCCTGGCTCGCACCATCGCGCCTTTGCCCGATGTGGTTCTCCTGGACGAGCCCACCGCCTCCCTGGACCCTCAGGGCACCCAGCGCATCGAGGAGCTGCTCTTCGAGCTCAAGCGAGACTTCACCATCATCATCGTCACCCACAACATGCAGCAGGCGGCCCGGGTATCCGACACAACCACCTTCTTCTACCTGGGCAGCATGATCGAGACCGGACCATCCCGCCAGATTTTCACCGCGCCCCGGAATGAAAAGACCGAAGCGTATATCACGGGGCGCTTCGGATGAACGCGACAAGTACCGAGCGTCGGAACGACGGAACCTGGGAAGGCGTGCACCTGCCGACGTTCCAGCATTCCCACGTTCCGACCGGCCCTGCCGTCGTGGTGCGCGACTTCAACTTCTTCTACGGGCCCAGCCAGGCGTTGCGCAATCTCAACTTCTCGATCCCCCGGAAGGCGGTGACCGCCATCATCGGGCCGTCGGGATGCGGCAAGTCCACCTTTCTTCGCTCCGTCAACCGGCTGAACGATCTCATCCCGGGGATAAAGCATCAGGGGGACATTCTGGTCGAGGGCCTTTCGGTGTTCGGTCCGGGGACCGATCTGGTCTCTCTCCGGCAGCGGGTGGGAATGGTCTTCCAGCGACCCAATCCGTTTCCCAAGACCGTGTTCGAGAATGTGGCCTACGGTCCGGCCCTCAACGCGCTGGTGAGCCGGCGGGATCTGCCCGACCTGGTCGAGCGTTGTCTCCGGCAGGCAGGGCTCTGGGACGAGGTGAAGGATCGGCTGGAGGAGCCGGGCACGGGATTGTCGGGCGGCCAGCAGCAGCGGCTCTGCATTGCGAGAGCCCTGGGAAACCAGCCGGAGGTGCTCCTGATGGATGAGCCCTGCTCGGCCCTCGACCCGATTGCCACTCAGCGGATCGAGGAGTTGATCTTCGAGCTGAAGCAGCACTACACAATCGTGATCGTGACCCATAACATGCAGCAGGCGGCGCGGGTCTCCGACTACACCGGCTTCTTCGATCGCGGCGAGCTGGTCGAATTCGATGAGACCGAGCGGCTCTTCACCAAGCCGGCCCACGAGCGCACCGAGGCGTATATCACCGGGAGATTCGGATGAGTGTCGATGTTCATCGTCATTTCCATGACGAGCTGAGCCACGTCAAGGTGCGGCTGCTCACCATGTCCGGTGAGGCGGAAGCGGCACTGGGCCTGGCGGTCGAGGCGCTACTGGAGCGCGATAGCGAGAAGGCAAGGCGGGTGATCGCCGGGGACCGGGTGATCGACGCGATGGAAGTGGAGATCGAAGAGCAATGCGTCAATCTCCTGGCGCTGCAGCAGCCGATGGCGCGAGACCTCCGCATGCTCACCTCGGCGCTCAAGATCGCCAACGACCTCGAGCGGGTGGGCGACCACGCGGTCAACATAGCCCAGTCGACCGAGCGGCTGCTTCAGGCCCGGCCCATCGCGCCGGAGCCCGAGATCGTGGAGATGGCCCGCCTGGCCCGGGAGATGCTCTCCGATGCGCTGGAGGCTTTCATCCGCGGCGACGCCGCCGGTGGGCGGGAAGTCTGCCGGAGGGACGACAAGGTGGATGCCCTGCACGGATCGGTGTTCCGGATTCTGCTCACCCATATGATGGAAGATCCGCATACGATCGGCGCCGGTATGGAGCTGTTTCTGGTGAGTCGGAACCTGGAGCGCATCGCCGACCTGGCAACCAACATCGGCGAAGACGTGGTCTTTCTGGTGGAAGGGCGCTCGATCAAGCATCACGCCGAGGATCGAGGGGAATCGCGGGGAGTTGGAGTCAAGAGCTAGGACTGGGGACTGGGGACTGAGGACTCCAGCTCACTCCCCGTAGGGAATCCAGATATTCTTGACCTGAGTGGCCTGCTCCAGGAACTCCTCGCCGGCGCCGGTTCGGGGATCGAGCCAGTCTCTTGGCTCCCCTCGATCCACCCAGGTTCGCTTCATGTTGCCGGCCGAGAGCCGCTCCACCTCCGCTCCACTCTCCGCGTCGCCGAAGTACCAGATCCCATCCACATCATCGTGAGCCGCCAGGATGCGTCCTAACTCCCGAGCATCGCCGGTCACGATGTTGATGACACCGTCGGGTACGTCCGAGGTCTCCAGCACCTGATACAGGTCCGTGGCCGCCAGCGGGGCCGCGGCCGATGGAATCGCCACCACGGTGTTGCCCAGGGCCACCGCCGGAAGCACTGCGGACACGAAACCCAGCAGCGGCCATTCGGCCGGAGCGACCACGCCAAGGACGCCGATCGGCTCCGGCATGGCCAGGGTCACATTGCGATACGGCGTATGGTGGACCGCGCCATCGTACTTGTCGGCCCAGGCCGCATAGGTGTACATCCGCTCGATGGTGAGGGCGACTTCATTCTGGTCCCACCCGCCGAACGTCTGCAGCCGAGCGGCGAACTCCTCGGCCCGGGCGGCCAGGTTCTCCGCCAGATAGTAAAGCACCTGGGCCCGGGTATGCGCCGTGGCGCGAGCCCAGCCGGCCGCTTTGTGCGCCGCTTCGACCGCATTGCGAATGTCCTTGCGATTCCCCTGCCCCACTTCTCCCAGGTGTTTCCCCGATCGGTCCAGCACCGGGATGCTGTAGCCCGAATCAGGGCGGACCTGTTTGCCGCCGATGTAGAGTTTGGGGGTGCGATCTATGGGGGGCAGGCGGTCAGGCGGTCGGCCGGTCGCCGCAGAGCGCTTCGAGCTTCGAACTGAGCGGGCGACCGTCCGACCGGCCGACCGTCCGTCCGTCCCCGCAGCCCTGCTGCCCCGCTGCCCCACCCACTTCACATACTCCCTGAGCCCCTCGCGTCCCCCTTCTCGCCCAAACCCGCTCTCCCGGTAGCCGCCGAAGCCGCTGGCGGCGTCGAAGACGTTGGTACAGTTGATCCAGACGGTGCCGGCCTTGAGCTGGGGCGCGACGTCGAGCGCCAGGTTGATGTTTTCGGTCCAGACGCTGGCGGCCAGGCCGTAGCGGGTGTTGTTGGCCAGCTCCACCGCCTCGGACGGGGTGCGGAAAGTCATCAGCACCACGACTGGGCCGAAGATCTCCACCTGTGCGATGGTCGCCGCCGGCGACACCTCGGTGAACAGCGTTGGCGGAAAAAACCAGCCGTCCCGCGGGCAGCTCCAGGAGGGCTGCCACAGAGTAGCGCCCTCGTCCTCGCCCCGTCGCACCAGCTGCTGAATCTTCTCCAGCTGCACTGGGGCGATGATGGCGCCCATGTCCACCGCCTTGTCGAGGGGATCGCCCACCCGAAGCGTCTCCATTCGCGCCTTGAGCTTGGCGACCAGACGTTCCTGCGATCCTTCGTGCACCAGAATCCGCGAGCCGGCGCAGCAGACCTGGCCCTGGTTGAACCAGATGGCGTCGACCACTCCTTCCACCACGCTGTCCAGATCGCTGTCGCCGAACACGATGAAGGGAGATTTTCCGCCCAGCTCGAGGGACAATTTCTTGCCGCTGCCGGCCGTCGTCTGCCGAATGAGCCGTCCTACCTCGGTCGACCCGGTAAAGGCGATCTTGTCCACATCGGGGTGCTTCACCAGAGCTTCGCCGGCCCGTCCGTCTCCGGTCACGATGTTCACCACCCCAGGCGGGAGCCCGATCTCCTCGCACAGCTCGGCAAATTTCAGCGCCGTCAGCGAGGTGAATTCGGCCGGCTTGAGCACCACGGTGTTTCCCATGGCGAGGGCGGGGGCAATCTTCCAGGCCAACATCAAGAGCGGGAAGTTCCACGGGATGATCTGCCCGATCACTCCCACCGGCTCCCGGTCGGGCAGCTCCTGCTCCATGAGCTGGGCCCAGCCCGCATGGTGATAGAAGTGGCGCGCCACCAGCGGCACGTCGATGTCGCGGGATTCCCGAATCGGCTTGCCGTTATCGAGCGACTCCAGCACGGCAAAGAACCGGCTGTGCTTCTGAATCTGGCGGGCTATGGCGTAGAGGTAACGAGCGCGGGCGTGACCACCGATGGCCCACCAGTTTGCCTGCGCCTTGCCTGCGGCGGCTACGGCCCGGTCGATGTCGGCGGGATTCGCCTGGGTCAGCGTCGCCAGGGGCTTCGCGGTGGCCGGGTTGAGCGTGTCGAACGTGTCGCGTCCGGACTCGGTCCACCGGCCGGCGATGAACAACCCGAACCGGCGCCCATGCCGATCGAGCCATTCCTGCACCGGATTGGCCGACTCCGGGGCCGGTCCGTACTCCATCGATTGGAAAATCTCAGGAATGGAGGCCATAGAACTCAGGCCGAAGGATGCCGGTGGGCGGCTGAGTATCGCCCCGTCACGAAGTGCTCCAGTTGCCGCTCGATGTCGCCCAACAGCGTGCTGGCGCCGATCCGGAACAGGTTGGGCCGGAGCCACAGGTCGCCCAGCTCATCCTTCATCAGCGCCATCCAGTCCAGCGCCTCTCGGGCCGAGCGGAGCCCGCCCGCGGCCTTGAGCCCAACGAGGTGCCCGGTGCGTTCCTGGTACTCTCTGATCGCCCGACACATCACCAGGCCCACCGGCAGGGTGGCGTTCACCGGCTCCTTGCCGGTCGAGGTCTTGATGAAGTCGGCACCCGCCATCATGCACACCAGGGCGGCGCGGGCAACGTTTCGCAGCGTAGCAAGCTCCCCGGTCGCGAGGATGGTCTTGATGTGGGCGTCACCACAGGCCTCCCGCATGGTCCGCACCTCGTCGTAGAGCGCGGTCCAGTTCTCCGTCAGCACATGAGCCCGGGTGATGACCACATCGATCTCTTCCGCGCCTGCCTCAACCGACGCCCGGATTTCCTGGATTCGCTGCTGGTAGGGTGACAGACCGGCAGGAAATCCGGTGGAGACGGCAGCCACAGGTATCCCCGATCCCTCCAGGGCTTCAACCGCGGTCTCGACGAAGGCGTGATAGACGCAGACCGCAGCCGCCCGGATGGGAAGATGCCGCGCCTCCATGGACTCCAGTAGATCAACCCGGACCGGCCGGCGGGCTTTGGCGCAGAGACGCCGCACCCGGCCTGGCGTGTCGTCTCCCTGGAGGGTCGTCAGATCGATCAGGGTGATGGCCCGGAGCAACCAGGCCGCCTGCCACTCCTGCTTAACGGTCCGACGGGTCCGCAGCGTAGCGGCCCGCCGCTCGACGGCGCTGCGGTTGACCCGGACCTCCTGGATCC
>DATKJJ010000047.1:0-3629 GCA_035543695.1 Gemmatimonadales bacterium
CACGGCGGTCCGGCTGCAACTCCAAACGCGCCGTTTCTTTTGTCCCGCCCCTCAGTGTGGGCGACGCATCTTCGCTGAGCGGCTCTCTGAGACCGCGGATCGCTACGCCCGCCGCACGCGCCGACTGGATCTGCTCCTCTACCGGGTGGCTCTCGTTCTCGGTGGCGAGGCCGGATCTCGCCTCTCCCGTGACCTATCGGTCGGAGTGAGTCCGGACACGCTGCTTCGGCGCATCCGAGCCGCTACCCTGCCGAATGCGGCCCCTCGGGTCCGGGTGCTCGGCGTGGATGAGTGGGCGTACCGCAAGGGCCGAGACTATGGCACGGTCCTCGTGGACCTGGAGCGTAGGCGAATCGTCGATCTCTTACCAGACCGGAGCGCGGATTCGTTTGCCGCTTGGCTCGAGAGTCACCCCGGTGTGGAGGTGATCACGCGCGATCGCTCTGGTGTCTACAGCGAAGGAGCCAGGCGCGGCGCGCCCGCGGCCGTTCAGGTGGCTGACCGCTGGCATCTGATCCGGAACCTGACGGCTGCAGTCGAGAGGGCGCTGTTGGGCAAGTCGGCTCTCCTCAGAGAGGCTGCAGCTTCGCTCGCATCTCCTCCCGCTCGGGAGCCGGTCCGGATCCAGTCGCGTCCGTCGAGCCGTGCAGAACGGGCGAAGGCCAGCCGCCGGCTGGCACGACTCCGGCGCTATGCGGAGGTCTACGCCTTGCACCGGAGCGGCATGGCGAAGCGGCAGATCGCCCGAGCGGTGGGGCTGAGCCGCCAGACCGTGACCCGCTGGCTCTCCTCGGGGAGCTTTCCCGAGCGCCAGGAGCGGCCGCCGGTGGACAGCATCTTAGCGCCGTATTACGCCTACCTGGAGCGGCGCTTCTCCGCTGGCTGCCATAATGCGGCCAAGCTCTGGCGCGAGATCCAAGCTCAGGGATATGAAGGTGGCGCGACTCTGGTCCGCGACTACGTCCGCGGGCTACGGAAGGGCCTCGCGAGGCAAGGTGGGCCGCTCATCCGGCGGCCGTCCGCACGCAGAGTCGCCTGGTGGCTCGTCGCTCGTGAATCGGAGCTCACTGCAGAAGAGAGGGCGTATGTGGCCTCCCTCTCCCGCCGCTGTTCTGAAGTCCGGCTGATTCGCTTCCTCGCACACGAGTTTCGCCGCATGCTGAGCGAACGAGATCCCCAGGCACTGGGCCCGTGGCTCGAGGCCGCCCGGCAAAGCCTCCTTCGCAGCTTCGCTCATGGCATTCACGCAGACGTGGCAGCCGTCCGTGCCGCGATCGCACTGCCGTGGAGCAACGGCCCCGTCGAGGGAGAGATAAACCGGCTCAAGACGATCAAGCGCCAGATGTACGGAAGAGCCGGCTTCGACCTGCTTCGCCAACGCGTGCTCTGCGCCGCGTGAAAAGGAGCGCTTGACAAATCCGCACTGCGCTCACGGCCCCATCACCACATATGCGGGAGAACCTGAAAATTTCCCACTTCTGGCGGACGAAAATGTCCCACTCGGCACCGGGATCGTGGCCGGGAGCCCGTGTGGGGCAGCGTAGGCGGACTCTCGGCTGATCGTGCACTTTGCGCCTTCCCCTTCACGGCGGGAGGCGCACTTGATCGGACTGGAGAGACGCGTGCTACTGAGACACTATCTCGATCAGGGGCTGAGCAAGGCCGCGATTGCGGAGCTGCTTGGAATCAACCGCCGTACGATCAGCCGCTGGATCGCCGCGGGCGAGCTGGATCGCGACCTGGAGGAGCCGCCTCGCTACAAGGCGCGCCCGCCGGTGCCGAAGAAGCTCGATCCCTACAAGGCGACCATCCGCAAGCGGCTCGAGGACTATCCCGCGCTCTCGGCGGTGCGGCTCCTGGAGGAGATCCGGGCCGCCGGCTATACGGGCGGCTACTCGCAGCTCCGTGACTACGTCCGCCAGGTGCGACCACGGCCGCCCGAGGAGCCCGTCGTGCGCTTCGAGACGCCTCCGGCCCGACAGGCCCAGGTGGACTTTGCCGAGTTCCGCCTGCCCTGGGGCAAGAGATACGCGCTTCTCGTCGTGCTCGGCTACTCTCGGCACATGTGGGTCGGCTTCTACGAGAAGCAGGATATGCGGACCCTCTTCTTGGGCCTGGAGGCGGCGTTCCGCTTCTTCGGCGGCGTGCCCGAGGAACTCCTCTTCGACCAGATGAAGGCGGTCATCACCCGGGACGACCGGCTCAGTGGAGGCCGGCTGGTCACGAACGAGGAGTTCCTGCGCTTTGCCGCCCACTGGGGCTTCAGGCCTCGGGCCTGCCGCCCCGGCCGGGCCAAGACCAAGGGCAAGGTGGAGCGCCCGATCCGCTACCTGAGGGAGAACTTCGTCTACGGCCGCACCTTCGTGGGTGATGCGGACCTCGCCCAGCAACTCGAGCGCTGGCTGGAGCGGGCCAACCAGAGGATCCACCAGACCACGAAGGAGCAGCCGCTCGAGCGCTTCCTTCGTGACGAGCAACACCGGCTCCGACCTCTGGCCGAGAGGCCCTACCGCTCGCTCGTGCTGCTGCCGCAGAAGGAGCCCAGGGCAAGGCCGCTCTGCCGCACAAGCTCCGTCGTGCCCCGCATCGAGGTCGAGCGCCGCCCCCTTGCGGTCTACGCCGCAGTGGCCGGAGGTGCGCGGTGAAGCCGGGCTCCTCGCTGAGAGAGCGGATCCGGAGCATGCTGGCCGATCTCAAGATGCCCGGCGCACTGGAGGCGGTCGACACGATCCTCTCCGGCGTGGACGGCGGGACACTGACCGGCGCAGAGGCCATCGAAGCGCTGCTGTCGGCCCAGATCGAACTCCGAAACAACCGCCGCCTCCAGGCCGCCATGCGCTCCTCCAGACTGCCGGCGGTCAAGACGCTCGAGGGCTTCGACTTCAGCTTCCAGCCGAGCATCCGGCGCGAGCAGATCGAGAGCTTGCACGAGCTGGGCTTCATCGAGCGCAAGGAGAACGTGATCTTCCTCGGCCCGCCCGGGGTCGGCAAGACCCACCTGGCCATCAGTCTCGCCATTGCCGCAGCCCAGAGCGGCAGGCGCGTCTACTACGGCACGCTCTCAGACCTCATCACCAGCCTGGAAGAGGCGCAGACCGCGGGCAAGCTCCAGCAGCGGCTCAAGGTGCTCACCCACCCGGCCGTCCTCGTGGTGGACGAGATCGGCTATCTGCCAGTGAGCCGCACCGGGGCCATGCTCTTCTTCCAGCTCATGGCCAGGCGCTACGAGACGGCCTCGACCGTGCTCACCAGCAACAAGGGCTTCGAGGAGTGGGGCGAGATCTTTGGCGACGAGGTCATGGCGGCCGCGCTGATCGACCGCCTGCTCCACCACTGCCACATCGTGAGCATCCGCGGCAACAGCTACCGCATGCGCCACCACTCCGAGCTCTACCGGGCCCTCCAACCCCCCGCCCGCGAGACGGGGGACGATCGACCGAGGCGGAAGCGAAGCCGCCGGGAGGCGCCGACGCACTAACGGCTCGTCACCCCCCGCCGAGTGGGACATTTTCAGTCGCCACAAGTGGGACATTTTCGATCGCCATTGACACGGACTCACGTCCGCGGCCTCATTGAAGCACCGCCTGTGCCTTCGCCGCGTACTCGGCCTCGATCGACTCCGCGGACTC
>DATKJJ010000048.1:0-10057 GCA_035543695.1 Gemmatimonadales bacterium
AGTGGACCGGCGGCCTGGTGTTCGCTTTCTAGGCGGGGACCATTTTCAAGAAGGCATCATGACAAAGATCTGCTATGCCACACTGCTGCTGCTGTGGGCCTCGGGGATAGACGTTACGCTAGCCGGTGCCCAGACGGCGGCACCCGCGCCGGCTTCACTCTCGGGGCAGCTGGGCCTGGTGGTGTTTCCGGCCAAGGACCAGACGAAGGAGCAGCAGGCGGCTGACGAGAAGGCCTGCTACGACTGGTCCAAGGAACAGACGGGCATCGATCCCGCTGCAGTTACCGTGAACACCGACTCCGCGGCGGCGGCGGGAAAGGCGGCTGCCGATACCGCGACCCAGGGTGCAGGAGTCAAGGGTGCGGCCCGGGGAGCTGCGGGCGGAGCCATCGTGGGAGGCATCGCCGGTGACGCCGGTACCGGCGCCGCCATCGGGGCTGCGGCGGGAGCTGCCAAGGGACGGAAGGCGAAGAAGCAGGCCAGCCAGCAGGCTCAGCAACAGGCGGTGGCCGGTGCCGAGGGAGAGGCAGCCGGCAAGATGGAGGCGTTCAAGAAGGGGATGAGCGCGTGCCTGGAAGGCAAGGGGTACAGCGTGAAATAGGAATGTTGAGAAAGGCGTCGTCCGCGGTGCCCTTCTCCAGGGTAACCGTGTAAAAGCCCAGGCTATACCCTAGCTCCGCAGCAAACTTGTCGCTGAAGAAGCGACGGCCCGCCAAGTCCCAGCTCGGCTACCCCGGCCTTGAAGTTTTCGACTTTGAAGTAGACACCACGCGCGTCGGGAGTGCGGAGCGATGTGTGGACAATGGAGGTCAGGATTGCTTACAGCGTCAGCACGACCCCTAAGCGCACGTTCTGCAGCGGATACTTGATCTGTCCGGAGAAGCCTTCGCCGTTTTCCCTCGGATCGACCGTGATCCGGATCGAGCTGAAGCCGTACCCCAGCTCGGCGGCGAGCTTGTTGGACAGGAAGTAGCGTCCGGCCAGGTTCCCTTCGAAGACTGACGGCTTGATGCGGTCGATCTTGATCGCGATGTAACGGATATCGGTTTCCAGGTACCAGCGTTCGCCCAGCAGAAACCGGCCGTACCCCCCGATGGAGGCGGTCGGACCGATGACGCTCTTGGTCGCGGAGCGCGTCACAGAGTCGCTATTTGCGCTCGCCAGAGCGTCGATCTCAAACTTGAACGGCAACGCCCCAACGCCCACTCCCAGACCCAGCTGAGTTCGTTCTTTTGCCTGGATGGCGAAGCGGTAGATCAGGAAGGCTTGGTCGGTTCGGAACTTGCTCTTGGTGTCCAGGCCGACGTCGTAGGTGGAGTCGGCGAAGACGACCTGCCGGTCTAGCGTCCGTTCGGCGGAGCGCCGGGCGAACTGGTATCCCAGCTCGAGCTCGTGCCGCTGTCCTGGGCGCCAACGCACCGACGCGCGGGGCATGAAGCGACTCCCCGGCAGACCGAGATCGTCCGATTTCACGTCCGTGCCCTCGCCTTCCGCTCCATCCACCCGGATGGTCGTGCCCATGATGACCACGGCACCTGACAGATCCAGCTGCCACTTGTCGTACAATCGCCCGAGGCTCGTTTGCGCCTGGGCTGCCGGTGTCGCGAGCGTCGCCAGACCGAAGCAGAGGATCAGACCCACGAGCCAGGTCACCCGGCAATGCGGGCAGGTGCGATTGCCTGTCATAAAGCGCCACATGGGATCACCTTGCCGCAAGAGGGTCAGGGCTTGGCTCCACCGCATGGGAGAGGATGCCGGGAAGCGGGCGGTCCGGAAACTGTCACATCTGACAGTCGCTCCAGCGATGGCGGGCGCTAGGCTGGCCCCACTGTCAGTAGTGACAGTGGCATGGCGACGCCCCCTCCTCATTCTCATAGGATGACAACTGCACCCAGGATGCCGACCTGCCCCGCGCCGATGCGTGCCGTGACACCCACAATTCTGCTCACGTTACTCCTGGCGATGGGCTGGTGCCTGCCAGCCCAAGCGCAGAACGCCCAGGCCCCAGCGACTGAAGCGGCCGAGTCGCCGTCAGTCGATCAGCCGACCGCACCGGTGGTGGTGGACGGCATCACTCTGTTCAACGTACGCGGCGTCACTGCCTACCCCGCGGAACGGCGCGCTGGGGCGATTGCGGAACGCATCCGAGCGATCGCAGCCAATGCGGCCGTGCCGGTGGAGTCGCTGGTGGTGCGGGAGACTTCCATCGCGAGTGTGTTGGCCGCGGCCGGCAACCCGGTATTTCACGTGCTTGACGCCGACGCCGGGCTCGAGGGCGTCAGCCGGCAGGTGCTGGCGGAGGCGTACCGCAGACGAGTGGCAGAGGCCATCGAGCGGTTTCGCTACGACCGTCAGCCGGTAGTGCTGGGACGGAACCTGGCCCGATCGTTCGGAGCGACGCTCGCGCTGGTGCTGGCGCTCTGGCTGGGGCTCAAGATTCTGCGGCTACTCCGTGGAACACTGGACCGGCGCTTACGCTCCAGAATCCAGGACGTTCGCTTCCACAATATCGAGATTGTCCGGGCGGAGCCGGTCTGGCGGGGAATCCATCGCGGGGTCAACGCACTCGCCATCTTCTTGGCGATACTGGCGAGCTATGTCTTTCTGAATTACGTCCTGCTCCTCTTTCCCTGGACCAGGCCTGCGGGCAACCACCTTTTTGCGATTCTGGTGGGGCCGCTGGCAACGATCGGCCGGGGCGCCATCGGGTTCCTCCCCGATTTCGTCTTCCTGATCATTCTCGCCATCCTTACACGCTACACGCTGAAGGTCGTCAAGCTCTTCTTCTGGAGGGTGGGGAAGGGAAGCCTGACGCTGCCGGGCTTCGAGGCGGATTGGGCGGCGCCGACCGACCGGATCGTCCGGCTCCTGGTAATCGCCTTCGCGTTCGTCGTGGCGTACCCCCACATCCCGGGCTCGGGGTCGGAGGCGTTCAAAGGTGTGACCCTCCTGCTCGGGCTGATCTTCTCGCTGGGGTCGCCCTCCGTCATCGGAAATCTCGTTGCGGGGCAGAGTCTCGCGTTCCGGCGGGCGTTCAAGGTCGGGGACCGCGTCAAGATCGGCGAGCACCTGGGAGAGGTATCCCAGATCCGCCTGTTGAGCACCTACCTTCGCACACCCAAGAACGAGCAGGTGGTGATCCCCAACTCGCTGATCCTGAATACCGAGGTGGTGAACTTCAGCACGCTTGCCCGGGAGCCGGGGCTCATCCTGCACACCATCGTAAGCATTGGATATCAAGCCCCGTGGCGCCAGGTCGAGGCCTTGCTGATGGAAGCGGCCGGCCGGACGCCGGGTCTGCTGCGACAGCCCCCGCCCTTCGTGCTCCAGCGAAACCTGGGAACCTTTTCAGTGGACTACGAGATCAACGCCTACTGCGACAGTCCGCACGCCGTACTCGCGCTCTACAGCGAGCTGCACCGGAATATTCTGGATCTGTTCAACGAGTATGGGGTGCAGATCATGACCCCAGCATACGAAGGCGATCCGGAGCAGCCGAAAGTGATAGCCCGCGACCGCTGGTACACTGCCCCCGCGCGACCGAGCGACGGGGCAACGACCGCAACGCGGTAGGCTGCAACCTCGACCCGCGTTCCCGGCTCAGCGCGGCTTCTTGGGGGTGGGGAGGGCCAGCGTATCCGTGACGGTGTCCCACCCGCCCCCCAACGCCTTGTAGAGCTGGACCACGGCCACTCGCTGCTGCCGCTGTAACTGGGATTCCTGCAACTCGGCATCGAGCTGGGTGCGCTGGGCATCCAGCAGGTTGAGATAGGTATCCACGCCGCCTTCGTAGCGGTTTCCGGCCAGCCCAACCGCCAGCCGTGCTGCCACCGAGGCTCTCCCCGCTGCTTCCGCTTCTTCGCGCAGGCGCTGCACCGACACCAATCCATCCTCCACTTCTCTCAGCGCAGTCAGAACAGTTTGTTCGTACTGTCCGACGGCTGCCTCGGTGCGAGCCCGCTCGGCGGCCACCTGCTTCTTGTTGCGTCCACTGTTCAGCAGAGGCTGCAGCAGATTTCCCGCAATGTTCCAAAAACCGGTCCCGCTCTTGAACATGGATCCGATATCGTCACTGACGGTTCCGCCGGCGGCGGTGAGCGAAATCGTGGGGAACATGGCGGCAATCGCGGCACCGATTCTGGCGTTGGCCGAGTGCAGCTGCTCCTCGGCCTGGCGTACGTCGGGGCGGCGTTCCAGCAGCTCCGCGGGAAGCCCGGCCGGGATCAAATTGGGAAACCGCTGCTGGGCCAGCGGCAGACCGCGAGGGACATTCGCCGGCGGGCGACCCAGCAGCACGCTGAGCTCGTTCTCCTTCTGGCTCCGCTGGCGGAGCACCCGGGCACGGGTACCCTGCGCGACCGCCAGCGCGTTCTCACCCTGACGGACATCCAGCTCGGACGTGAGGCCGCCCTCGTAGCGCGCCCGGGCAAGATTCAACGATTGTTGCCGGATCCTCAGCTGCGACTCGGCGATGGTGACCTGGTCGTCGAGATCCCTCAGCTCCAGATAGGCCCGGGCCACCTCGCTCACCACGGTGAGGATCACGGCGCGTCGTCCCTGCTCACTGGCCAGCAATGCTGCCTGAGCCGATTCGTTGAGCCGGCGGAGCCGCCCCCACAGATCCAGCTCCCAGTTCAGGGTGACTCCAAGGAAACCCAGCTCCCCGCCGCTGACCCCGGTCAGGAGCGAATCGGCCCCGTGCGAAGATCCTACCCGGCCCTGAATGTTGACCTGAGGCAAGATCTCCAACCGCTGAATTCCCAGCAGCGCTCGAGCCTCGTTGACTCGGCCCAGCGCAGTGTGGAGGTCCCGGTTCTCCTTGAGTGCGGTTCGGACCAGCTGCTGCAGGGTGGTGTCGCCCAGGACCTGCCACCAGGGAAGGTTGGCATAGGATGAGTCTCGCAGGGCGAGAGAGCTGTCGCGCCAGCCGGCGGGAACCGGCGTAGTCTCGGGCCGGTGGTAGCTGGGTCCCAGCGCACATCCGGCCAGGAGCAGCGCAATGACGGCGCAGGGTGCCGCGCGAATGGTCAGTGCCCTCCGGCCGACACCGCCGCGGGATGAACCGGCTCGGGCAGAGCCGTGTCGGGCGGCGGAGGGACCTTCACCTTCTTCCCAAATCCGATGCGTTCGACCATGGCGAACAGGCCGGGGATAATGAACACGCCCACGATGGTCGCGATCAGCATGCCCCAGAACACGGCCGTTCCCATCCGGGTTTGCGCCCCCGCGCCGGCGCCGTGGGCCAGCATCAGCGGGACCACCCCCATGATGAAGGCGAACGCGGTCATGAGAATGGGACGGAAGCGGAGTCTGGCCGCCTCCAGCGCGGCATCCTCCACCGACCGGCCACCTTCATGCTGGGCCTTGGCGAACTCGACGATAAGAATGGCGTTCTTGGCCGCGAGGCCCACCAGCATGATCAGCCCAACTTGCACGAACACGTTGTTGTCATACCCCGCGAGCCACACACCGAAGAAGGCGCCCAGTGCCACCAGCGGAGTCTCCAGCAGCACCGCCCAGGGAAGCTTCCAGCTCTCGTATAGAGCGGCCAGCAGCAGGAACACGAATACGATCGCCAGGACGAACGTCGGCGCGGCAGGAGGAGCGTTCTTCTCCTGATACGAGAAGCCGGTGTAGGCGTAGCCCATCTCGCGCGGGAGCACCTGGGCCGCGGTCTGCTCGAGCGCGGTCATCGCCTGACCCGAGGTGTAGCCCGGCGCTGGTACCCCGGTGATCTCGACCGAGCGGAACAGGTTAAACCTGGTGGTGATTTCAGTGCCCGAAGCCGGCTTGATCGTCATCAGGGTGGAAAGCGGCACCATCTGGTTGGTGGTCGTGCTGCGGACATAGAATTGCCCGATGTCGTCCGGCCGCTGGCGGTACGCCGGCTCAGCCTGTACGTACACCCGGTAGAGCCGGCCGAACCGGTTGAAGTCGTTCACGTAGGCGCCGCCCATGGAAGTGGACAGGGCCGCAAACACGTCATTGATGGGAATGCCAAGCACCCGCGCCTTCTCCCGGTCCAGATCGACCTGCACCTGGGGGACCTGCGCGTTGAACGAGGTGAACAGGTTCGCCAGCTCCGGGCGCTTCCGCGCCGCGTCCAGGAACGATCCGGTCTGCTTGCCGAGATCGGCCACGCTCATCGTCCCGCTCTTGTCCTGGAGCAGGAAGTTGAAGCCGCCGGCGGCACCGAATCCGGGAATCGTGGGCGGGGTGAACGGGAAGATCACCGCGCCCGGTATGTTGGCGAGCGATCGGCGGAGCGTCTGCTGAATCCCGTTGACGTGGAGCTCGGGCGTGTTGCGCTCGTCCCACGGCTCCAACTTGCAGAAGAAGGAGGCGAACTCCGGACTGAACGAATTGGTGAGGATGCCCGATCCGCCAATGCCAGTGCAGGCCACGACGCCTTCCGTCTTCTTGAGCACGGCCTCGACCTGGCGCACCACGCCCTCGGTCCGCTCCAGCGACGACGCGGGCGGCAGCTGGGCGTTGATCATGAAGATGCCCATGTCCTCATCGGGAACGAATCCCGCCGGCAGCGCGCGGCCGAGGACCCCGGTGAGCAGCGTGGCCACACCGACGACGGCCATGACCAGAACCGCCCGTCGGACGAAGATCTTGGTCCAGCTCACGTACTTGCCGGTGCTCACCTCGAACACCCGGTTGAACCCGCGGTAGAACTTGCCCAGCAACCCCCCAGTCGGCTTGGCCGGCTTCAGCATCTTGGCGCACAGTGCCGGCGCCAGACTCAGCGCCAGAAACGCCGAGATGAGCACCGAGACGGCGATGGTCAACGCGAACTGCTGGTACAGCCGCCCGGTGAGCCCGCCCAGCAGCGCGACCGGGACGAATACCGCCGAGAGGATGAGCGCGATCGCCATCACCGGGCCCGAGACCTCCTTCATGGCCTGGACGGTGGCGTCGTGAGGAGTCTTGCCGTGCTCGATGTGATGCATCACCGCCTCGACCACCACGATCGCATCGTCCACCACGATGCCGATCGCCAACACCAGGCCGAACATGGTGAGGGTATTGATCGAGAAACCCAATAGGGGGAAGAAGATGAAGGTGCCGATCAGGGAGACCGGTACTGTGAGCAGCGGGATGATGGTGGCGCGGAAGCTCTGGAGGAACACAAACACCACCAGGCTTACCAGGATGAATGCCTCGATCAGGGTATGGAGGATCGATTCGATGCTCGCTTCCACCGATGGTGTCGTGTCGTACACGATCTCGTAGGCGACATCACTGGGGAAGAAGCTGGAGGCCTCCTTCAGGGTGTGATAAATCCCCTCGGCCGAGGCGAGCTGGTTGGCGCCAGGCAGGAGGTAGATCGTCAGGGAAGCCGCGGCTCCCTCCAGCCACTTACCGGTCGAGTCCTTGACGATCGCGCGTCCGAAAGACTTGTAGTTCTCGCTGCCCAGCTCGGCGCGGCCCACGTCCTTGAGCCGGAGCTCGCCGCCGCCCGACGTCTGCCGTAGGATGATGTTCTCGAACTCTTCCGCGGTCACCAGCCGGCCCGGCGCCTTCACCGTATAGGTGAACTCCTGACCCGGGGGAGAGGGAGCCGCACCTACCTGGCCCGCAGGCGCCTGCAGATTCTGCTCCTTGATGGCGGAGATCACGTCGGCCGGGGTGAGCCCGAGCGCGGTCAGGCGGTCGGGCCGGAGCCACACGCGCATGCCGTATTCCGCGCCGCCATACAGGTCGACCTGCGCGATCCCGGGAACGCGGAGCAGCGCGTCTCGCAGGTTGATCATCGCGTAATTATTGAGGAACTGGGCGTCCCGGCTTCCCTTGGGCGAATAGAGCGAGACCACCATCAGGATACTGGGGTTGATCTTCTTGACCGTGACGCCCTGCTGGTTCACCTCCTGGGGCAGCCGCGACTGGGACTGAGACACCCGGTTCTGCGCCAGCACATTGGCCATGTCGCGGTTCATGCCGACCATGAACGAGATATCCAGCAGCATCCGGCCGTCGCTGGTATTCAGCGACTTCATGTAGATCATGTTGTCCACGCCGTTAACCTGCTGCTCGATCGGCGTGGCCACCGACTGCTCGACCACTTCGGCCGAAGCGCCCTGATACGTGGTCTCTACTCGGATCGTGGGAGGTGACAACTCGGGATATTGCTCGATCGAGAGGCGCTGCAGCACGGCCAGACCGAGCAGCGTGATCACGATCGCCGCGACGATCGCGACCGTGGGGCGCCGGATGAAGAAATCAGCCATGGGTCAGGGTGCGGTGGTCGAGTCGGGCGGCGCCATCGCCGTGGAGGTGGTAGGCCGCACCTTGGTACCGGGGCGTACCTTCTGGAGGCCTTCCACGACGATCCGGTCGGCCGGTTCGAGGCCGGAGGCAACGATCCAGTCGCTGCCGCTCCGGCTCGCCACCTTGATCTCGCGGGTCTGGGCGATGCTGTCCTGGCCCACGACGAGGACGTTATAGGTACCCTGCAGCTCCTGCACCGCCCGCTGCGGGATTACGATGGCATTCTTGCGGGTGGTAATCGGCAGCCGAACTCGTCCGAACTGTCCCGGCCGCAGCAGCCCGCCGGGGTTGGGGAATGTGGCCTGGATGGGCAGGGTACCGGTCTCGGTACTGACGCCGCGGCCGACCACGGTGACCCGCCCCTTCTGGGGGAACACCGAACCGTCGGCCAACACCAGCTCCAACTCGGGCCCGGCCTGCTTCCGCTTCCCAGCCTCGGCGTGGCTTGCCCGGGCGTAGGCCAGGTATTCGCTCTCCGAGATCGTGAAGTCGAACCGAACCGGGTCCAGGGCCGAGACCACCGTCAGGATGGTCGGCTCCGGGCTTCCCACGTAGGAGCCGACGTCCACCTGGCGATTTCCGGCCAGCCCGGCGATGGGGCTGGTCACCCGGGTATAGCCCAGATTGAGCCGGGCAGTCCGAAGCTGCGCCTCGGCCGCGGCAACGCTGGCCTGGCTGGCTTCCGCCGAAGCGATGGCATTGTCCAGGTCCTGCTGGCTGACCGCGTGCTTCGCGACCAATGGCCGGAGGCGGTTTACCTGGATCACCGCTCGGTTATTGCGGGCCTGCGCTTCGGCCATGTCGGCCTGTGCCTCGGCGGCGGCCGCCTCGAACGGCTTGGGATCGATGGTGAAGAGGAGCTGCCCTTTGCGGACCAGGCTTCCTTCCTGATAATGCTGTGACTGGAGAAAGCCGGTCACGCGGGCCCGGATTTCGACGTCTTCCCCTCCGCGCACTTCGCCGGTGAACTCCGCCTGCACCGGCATGTCTTTCACGTCCACCGGGTCGACCACAACTTCCGGGGGCGGCTGGGGAGGAGGGGCGCTCTTCTTACAGGCGGCGACACCGGCACACAGAATCAATGCCGAGAGCAGGCGAGGTGCAGCGACGATCATAGGACCCCCACGATTGCCAGGATGCTCCGAAGAGCTCGGCAGGCTTTAAGCGTTAGGCTACGGGGACTTGGAAGGCTGGGAAACTGTCAGTTGTGACAGGTTTATGGTCCTGCCGGCCGAGCTGACTCGTTATCCCCCGAGCGCGATGGTGGCCCACACGAGAACCGCTCCGATGCCCATGGTGACCAGTCCGCTCCACCAGGGATGTCGCATCCCGTGGCGCCCGAGGTAGTAGCCGCCGAGAAAGAGCATCACGAGCGCGATGCCATTGGAGATCCGAAGCGCGACGTGGGCTTGACGGAGGAAGGTGAAAGGGAGCGCAACCGGAAAGGTGGCCAGAAACACGAGGAGGAAGACGCCGCCGGCGGCTCGGAAGTCTCCGGGGTTGAGCTGAAGGCTGTCAGGGGGATCGGGAAGGCGCCCCAGGCGAGCTCTGATCGCCTCTACCTCGGCCGGCGTCATAGTGGCCGCGATCACCGGCGGCAGTGCCTCTCCGATCAACTCGTGGGCGCGCCTGGCGTCCCCCGAGCTTCGCACTTCCTTCAGAATCGCAATATTCCGGCCCCGTTCTGTCAGGGTGGCCAGGAGAAACATGACGGCATCCACCAGACCCCAGGCGAGATTGCAGCCCAGCGCGCCGATGAGCATGTCCCGGACTTCGGCCC
>DATKJJ010000049.1:0-2414 GCA_035543695.1 Gemmatimonadales bacterium
CTGTATGCCTTCTCTTCAATGGGTAACAACAATGGGAGCGCGTTCGGTGGCCTGACCGCGACCAATCACTTCTACACGGTCGCGGGCGGAATCGTGATGCTGTTCAGCCGGTTCTGGTGCGCCATCCCAGCCCTGGCGGTCGCCGGCTCACTGGCCGCGAAGAAGCGGGTGCCGGAGTCCGTCGGGACCTTCCCGACCCACACCCTTCTCTTCGTGCTGCTGTTGGTCGGCACAGTGGTCCTGGTGGGCGCTCTCACCCATCTGCCCGGACTCGCCCTGGGTCCGATCGTCGAGCACCTCTTGCTCCGTCCGAGGTAGGGATCTCCATGTCCATTCGGAGTACGCCACTGTTTCACGGGCCGATCGTCCGGCGCGCGATAGCGGATGCATTCCGGAAGCTCAATCCGCGCCACGTGGTTCGGAATCCGGTGATGTTCGTGGTGGAGGTTGGCAGCGCCCTTACGACCGTTCTGGCGGTTCTGGCCTTCACCGGCCGGGCCGATGAAAACCCCTGGTTCATAGTGGGGGTCTCGCTCTGGCTCTGGTTTACGGTGCTGTTCGCCAACTTTGCGGAAGCTATGGCCGAAGGCCGAGGGAAGGCGCAGGCGGATACCCTGCGTAAGGCACGGCGTGACATCCTTGCCAAAAAGCTGCGGCGGCCGACCGACCATCTCGAGTTCGAGAACGTCCCGGCGAGCGGATTGCGCGCCGGAGACGTCGTATTGGTGCATGCCAGCCAGCTGATTCCGGGAGACGGGGAGATCATCGAGGGAGTCGCCTCGGTGGACGAAAGTGCCGTGACCGGGGAAAGCGCCCCGGTTATCCGGGAGAGCGGGGGAGATCGCAGTTCGGTGACCGGCGGTACCCGGGTTCTCTCCGATTGGATTGTCGTGCGCATCACCGCCAATCCCGGCGAGTCGTTCCTCGACCGCATCATCGGCCTGATCGAAGCGGCGAAGCGGCGAAAGACCCCGAACGAAATCGCGCTCGAGATTCTCCTGGCCGGGCTCACCATCATCTTCCTTCTCACCACGGTGACCCTGTTGCCGTTCTCGGTCTACAGCGTGCAGGCCGCCGGACAGGGCACGCCGGTTACGATGACGGTTCTCACGGCCCTTCTGGTGTGTCTGATCCCCACCACCATCGGCGGTCTGCTTTCGGCGATCGGCATCGCCGGCATGGACCGCATGATCCAGAAGAACGTGATCGCGATGTCGGGCCGTGCGGTCGAAGCTGCGGGAGACGTGGACGTCCTGCTGCTCGACAAGACCGGAACCATTACTCTGGGCAACCGGCAGGCGGTCGCCTTCATGCCCGCGACGGGGGTGACGGCCGAGACTCTGGCTGACGCAGCCCAGCTGGCTTCGCTGGCGGACGAGACTCCCGAGGGTCGCAGTATTGTCGTCTTGGCGAAGGAGAAGTTCGGCCTGCGGGAGCGAGACGTGCACGCCTTGGGGGCGCATTTCGTCGCGTTCACTGCCCAGACCCGTATGAGTGGCGTGGACCTGGACGGCCGGAAGATCCGGAAAGGGGCAGCCGACGCGGTGGAGGCGTGGGTGAAGAGCTCTGGCGGCAATCTGCCGGCCGATGTCCAGACCGCTGTGGAGACGATCGCGCGCCAGGGGGCGACGCCTCTCGTCGTAGCCGAGGGTCCCCGCGTGCTGGGAGTCATCCAGCTCAAAGACATTGTGAAAGGCGGAATCAAAGAGAGGTTCACCGAGCTGCGGCAGATGGGCATCAAGACGGTCATGATCACCGGCGACAACCCGCTCACCGCCGCGGCGATCGCGGCTGAGGCGGGGGTGGACGACTTCCTGGCCCAGGCGACACCGGAAGCCAAGCTCGAGCTGATCCGGAAGCACCAGGCAGGCGGCAGGCTGGTGGCGATGACGGGAGACGGGACCAATGACGCTCCGGCTCTGGCTCAGGCTGATGTCGCTGTAGCGATGAACTCGGGGACGCAGGCCGCCAAGGAAGCCGGCAACATGGTCGACCTCGACTCCAATCCGACCAAGCTGATCGAGATCGTGGAGACGGGAAAGCAGATGCTCATTACCCGCGGAGCGCTTACCACGTTCAGCATCGCCAATGACGTGGCAAAATACTTCGCGATCATTCCGGCGGCGTTCGCCACCACCTATCCCGCCCTTGGTGCCTTGAACATCATGCACCTGGCCACGCCAACCAGCGCGATCCTCTCGGCGGTGATCTTCAACGCCCTGATCATCATTGCGCTGATTCCGCTCGCCCTGCGTGGTATCCGGTACCGTCCGATCGGAGCGGCTGCGCTGTTGCGCAACAACCTGCTGATCTACGGAGTGGGCGGCGTGCTGTTGCCGTTCCCGGGGATCAAGCTCATCGACATGATTCTGGTGGTCTTGCACCTGGCCTGAGTGGAGCATTCCCATGCGTTC
>DATKJJ010000050.1:0-6439 GCA_035543695.1 Gemmatimonadales bacterium
GGCGGCATGGATGTGGGCTGATCCCGATCCGGTGCGGGCTGGGTTGCCTGCGATCGGGCCGGCTGACTCTGCGATTTGCCGGAGCGCCGCGGTTCTGCCCCGCCGTCCCGCTGCCCCGCTGCCCCGCCGCCGTCTTCTCCCGGCTCCCCGATCACCGCCACCGGCTCCGACACTGGGACGGTAGCACCGGCCTCGACTATGTGCTTGAGCAGCGTTCCGCCGGCGCGGGCCACCAGCTCCATCACCGCCTTGTCGGTCTCGACTTCAGCGAGAACATCGCCGACGGTAACCGGCTCGCCTTCCTGCTTTTTCCATTCGACCAGACGACCCTCTTCCATAGTGGGAGAGAGCGCCTCCATGACGACCTTTGTGGCCATTGATTACTCCCGGTACAACACCTGGTTGACCGCGGCCACAACTTTGGCCGGATCCGCCTTGGCCGCCCGCTCCAGTTGCTTGTTATATGGCATGGGAACGTCGGCGCCGGTCACCCGGAGAATGGGCGCGTCGAGCTCGTCGAAGGCATCACGCTGAATCGTGTCCACGACCTGAGCGCCAATGCCGGCGAAGGGCCAGCCTTCTTCGACCACGACGCAGCGGTGCGTCTTGGCCACCGAGCTCAAGACCGATTCCCGGTCCAACGGTCTGATGGTACGGAGGTCTATTACCTCGGCGTTGACGCCGTCTGCCGCGAGCTGGTCGGCCGCCTTCAGCGTGACACTGACCGTCTTGGAATGGCAGATGAGGGTGACGTCCGCTCCTTCACGCTTGATGTCAGCCTGGCCGATGGGCACGATGTGCTCCCCTTCAGGCACTTCGCCCTTGGTGTTGTACAGCATCTCGCCTTCGATGAACACCACTGGATCGTCGTCCCGAATGGCGCTCTTGAGCAGCCCCTTGGCATCCGCCGGCGTCGCGGGCATTACCACTTTGAGTCCCGGCATATGGGCGTACCAGCTCTCGAAGGCCTGGGAATGTTGCGCACCCAGCTGCAGCGCCGCTCCTCCGGGGCCACGGAAAACCGCGGGCACTCCCACCTGACCGTTGGACATGTAGCGCATCTTAGCGGCGGAGTTGACCAACTGATCCACCGCCAGGAGTGCGAAATTCCAGGTCATAAATTCGATGACCGGCCGGAGCCCCACCATGGCAGCGCCGACACCGACGCCGGCGAACCCCAGTTCGGTGATTGGGGTATCGACTACCCGATTGGGTCCGAATTCATCGAGCAGCCCACGGCTGACCTTGTACGCGCCCTGATAGACCCCGACCTCTTCCCCCATGAGGAAGACCGAGTCGTCCCGCTGCATCTCCTCCCGGAGAGCCTGATTCAGCGCGTCTCTATAGGTGATGACTGGCATGTTCACCGTTCACCCTTCACGCTGCTCCCCTCTGGCATAGACATCGGTATACAACTGCTCGGGGTCGGGATCGGCTGCCTGGTCGGCGAACTGATAGGCGTCGTCCACCTCGTCCAGCACCGCTTTGTCCATGGCCCGAACGCCGGCCTCGTCCATGAGGCCGTCCTCTATCAGGCGGTGGGACCAGACGGTTATAGGATCGCGCTTGCGCTGGTCCTCGACTTCCTCTCGGGTGCGGTAGTGGCCGTGGATCGGATCGGACATGGAATGGCCCATGAACCGGTAGGTGCGAACCTCGAGCAGGGTAGGATGCTTCTCGGTCCGGGCGCGCTGAACCGCGCGTTCCATGGCCGCGTTCATGGTGAGCACATCCTGCCCGTCCACCACTTCGTTGGCCATGTCATAGGAGCAGGCCCGCTCGGATATGTCATACAGGGCGCTGGCCCGCTCGAGAGCCGTTCCCATGCCGTAGCGATTGTTCTCGCAGAGATAGATCGCGGGGAGCTTCCACAGCGCGGCCATGTTGAGCGCTTCATGGAAGGCGCCGTTGTTGACCGCGGCCTCGCCGAAGTAGCAGACCGCCACCTGAGCGGTGTTGCGGTATTTGGCGGCAAACGCCATCCCGGTGGTAAGCGGTATGTGGCCGCCCACGATCCCGTGCCCTCCCAAAAACCCGAGCGAGGCATCGAACAGGTGCATCGAGCCGCCCTTCCCGCCGGAGCACCCGTCGGCCTTGCCGAACAGCTCCGCCATCACTGCGCGGGCCGAGATTCCTCGTGCCAGGGCATGCCCATGCTCGCGATAGGAGCAGGTGATGTAATCGTCCGGGCCCAGCGCGGCGAGACTTCCGACCGCAACAGCTTCCTGTCCGATGTAGAGATGACAGAACCCGCCGATCTTGCCCAGGCTGTAGGCTTCACCTGCCTTCTCCTCGAAGCGGCGAATCAGCATCATCTCGCGGAGCCAACGGCGGTACTCGTCCGCTCGAGCGGGGTCGAGTCCCTTGGACTTGGCCTTGGGGCGGGCGGCGGTAGACTCAGCCACTCCGACCTTCGATCGCCTGAATGAGAGATCCTTCGTTGCGCTCGGGATGACCGCGGCCCTGGGCCGCGGTCACCTGTTCCCACGCATGATAAGAGGAGCGGGTGAGCGGACTGGATTGCACGTGGGTAAAGCCAAGGCCGAGGCCGATATCTCTCAGCTCATCAAACTCCGCTGGGGTGTAGTACCGCGCCACCGGCAGGTGACTTCCGGACGGGCGAAGGTACTGTCCCAGCGTCAGGATGTTGACGTCGCTGCGACGAAGGTCCCGCATGCATACGACGACCTCATCCCACTCCTCGCCCATCCCCAAGATGACGCCGGACTTGGTGAGGCCGTCGGGCCGCATCTGTCTCGCGCGGGCCAGTAGCTCCAGGGCGCGGACGTAGCGGCCTCCTGGCCGGGCGAGTCGATACAGCCTTTCGGCGGTTTCGAGATTGTGATTCAGAATATCGGGACGGGCCTCCATTACAATCGCGAGTGCGTGCTCGGAGCCCTTGAAGTCAGGAATCAATACCTCGACCGTGGTGTCCGGCATCCGCCGCCGGATCTCGAGGATGCAGCCGGCGAACGCCTCCGCTCCACCGTTAGGCAGATCGTCGCGGTCCACCGACGTGATCACCACGTGCTGAAGCTCCATTCGGGCGACGGCTTCAGCCAGCCGAACCGGTTCCAGTGGATCGAATGCCTTCGGGGTTCCATGGGAAACGGCGCAGTAGGTGCAGTTCCGGGTGCACACGTCCCCCAGGATCATGAACGTGGCTGCCTTGTGCTCCCAGCAGTCGCCCACATTGGGGCAGCGGGCTTCCTCGCATACTGTGTGGAGCTCCAGCTCCCGCATCAGACCCTTGATCTGCGCGTAGTTCGGCCCGCCGGGCGCCCTGACTTTGAGCCAGCTCGGCTTGCGCACCGGGTTGCCGGGAGCTGCGCCGACTGTGCCTGACGGGGAAGGGGATCGAGTCAGTTGGACCAGAGGAACTGCCACGTCATCTCCTTATGTGCGAGGCCGCACCAGAGGAAGCTAGTCGACAGTCGTAGGTCAGAGCTAGCCACGACAGGCCTTTAACAGCTTCTGCGCGTCCTCCTTAACCTCGGGTGAGGCTTTCTCTTCCACCTCGGTGGGTCCGCGCTGCGTGGTGTAGTCCGCAATGGTATGGCTTATCACGTCGATGCTGGTCTGGCCTGCGGCGTTGGCTCCAACCTCGATTTCCATGCGGTGTATCAGCCGTCGGAACTGCACGTCAGACCGGCGGGCTTCGAGGTCGTACTTCTGGGCGGTAATCCGGTGCTCCGCCACATCGATCGAGCGCTGCTTGTAGTCTAGAGTGGGCAGCTGGCGCTTCACGCAGTCGAACGCCGCATCCGGACCGGCGGAGGTCTGGACGCTGGCAGGCTCGGCGTAGTGCTGGCCACAGGCAGGCAAGAGGAGAAGGGTCCAGATCAACCAGCGGTACCGCATGCAGAGCTCCGATGGGCAAAGGTTGCGGGTAATGTAACGCGGCTCGAGATCGAACAAAAAAAACGGCCTCCGCTAGGGAGGCCGTTCCTTGACGCACCCGCGATAGAGTTAGAAGAACAACATCAGACCGAAGGCCGGGGCAAAGGTCTTGTTCTCGTCCGCCCCGCTCTCGTGTTCCTTGGTCCAGGCGTAGTTACCCTCGCCGACCACCTTGAGCGACTTGGTAGCCTGGTAATAGATGCCACCGGAAACCAGGGTGTTCTCCGTCTTGAACGCGGCCTCACCGTCGGTCGACTTGAGGAAGCTGGAACCGTAGCTGGCGGCAACCGTGAGCTTGCTGTCCGACGGGGTAAAGGTGAGCTGGCCGATGAAGCCGTAGGAGTCTCTGAGCTCGCCATCGCCTCCCACGCCGATGCCCTGGACCGGGCCGCAACCGGCGACCGCATCGCAGCCACCCACGCCGTTGAACTGCAGGGTGGTGCCGATGCCCTTCCCGAAGTACCCGGACCCGGTGAGGGAGAACCTGGTCTTGCCGAAGCGGAACCCACCGCCGGCGCCTACCGCGGTCTTGGTCTGGTCAGCCACAGGATTCTTGGCATTCTGGGCGGTACCGTTGAGCCACAGCAGGATGTCGCCGGGTTTCACGGTCACCTCCGCTTCCAGCCGGGGAACCTCGGTTTGACCGTAGGCCGTGCCGGCATCACTGTTGAGCGCCGAAGGCTGGAACAGACCGATTGAGAGCTGTCCGGGTTTGCCGGCCGGAGTCGAATAAGTCATCTGAGCCACGAAATTCGGATAGATGTACCCGAAGCCGATGCGGCCCAGGGTGGTGCCGCCACCATTGATACCACCGGTGGCCCCGACCCCGAACAAGGTCTGGTCGGTCAGGATGTTCTGCCGGTTGAACAGACCGATTTCACGGCCGGCCAGGATCTGGCCCCAGGTTCCCCCGACGGTCAGATACACCTGACGCATATCGATCTGGGCGCCGAAGCAGTCATGGGCCTGGCCGCCGCACTGGATCTGCGGGGCAAACCCGAAGTGCACGCCCAAATCGGTGCTTCCTTCCTTGCCCTTCGCATCGAGCACGGCAAAGGCAGGCAGAAGGCCGGTTCTCACGTTGAAGCCCTTGCCGCCGATGCCGATCAGCCCGCCTGGAGCTCCCAGCGTGCCGCCATCCTCGCTGGTGGACTCGTAAATCGCAAACGCGTTCACGTTGCCGGAAAACGTGAAGGACCAGCCGTTGCTCATTTGCATCGTCAGCTGTGCCTCGGCGACGCTCGCCGCTCCCACCGCCAGACCCAAACACAACAGTGCGACTCGCTTCATAGGTGCGTCTCCCTCATAGTAAGGATGACCGCCAACGACCGCTCCACCGGAAACCAACGTCGTCCCAGCAACAACCGTTCAAGGCACTGAATCCGATAAATGACGACCGAACGTCCCATTCACCTCCAGGAAAGCATACCACGTGGGCAGGGGGAGGTGGTTCTTCCACCAGTAGTAATCATTCACCCGACTCTCGTACACATTGGCGCCGAAGGGAAAACGCAGGCCGCCACTTCGGCGTAACGCGTCGAGCTCGGTTCGGACCGCTGCAGCATCCCGAGCTCGTTGAGCGGCCTGGCCCAACGCCGCTCCTGCCAGAAACCCATCGATGTAGGCGAGCCGAGTCTTCGGCTCCATCTTTTGCCAGTCATTGCCGTTGACATTGAGCCACTCAGGCCCCGGGTCCAGCCGAAGCCGGCTGCCGGCCGCGACGGATCCCGCAATCAAGACCATCCATCCCCATTGGCCGACGGTCATCATCTCAAAAAACGATCGGCAGGAGGTCTCACGAGGAGACCTCGCTGCCGGCGCCGTTGCTCACTGATTCCTGTTCGTGCCGCTGGTATCGGCGCCCGTCGTCTTCTTCGTCATCTGATCCCGACCCTTATCGGGTTGCGCTGGCCTGCGGCGCTCCGGCCACGGGAGACTTACCCGGGAGCCCGAAGACGAACACCGCATCGCCCAACGGATAGCTGATCTGGAAGTTTCCGCCGCACGCCACTCCGATGAACTGCTCACCCTTGTGCATGAACGACATCGGAGCCGAGTTGCAGCCCGCGCCGGCGTTGAACTGCCAGAGGAGCTTCCCGCTTCTGGAATCGTAGGCGTTGAAGTTGCCGTTGCCTTCGCCCGTGAAGGTGAGTCCGCCGGCGGTGGCCAGGGAGCCTCCCATCATCGGCTGCGGAACCTTGTTCTGCCAGGCGATCTTGCCGGTCTTGAGGTTCACCGCGGAGAAGAGGCCATACTGCTCCTCGCCCGGAATGGCCACGAAGGCGGAGCCGAGCCAGAGCTTGCCCTTCTCCAACGGGGCGTTGTGCGTGATGTAGTTCATCGGCTGGTGTAAACCCGCCACGAAGCCATACCCAGTGGTGGGATCCACCGACATCGGGGACCATTCCGAGCCACCATTGGCGCCAGGCAGCATCCGAGTCCCTTTGTCCGTCGGCAGGGCGAACATGTTCTCTTGCGGAGTAAAGTTCTCGGTCTTGCGGATCAGCGTCCCTGTGGCCGCGTCGAGGACGTAGACCCA
>DATKJJ010000051.1:0-2102 GCA_035543695.1 Gemmatimonadales bacterium
CGGGATTGGCCAGCGTACTGTCCAAACGGGCGCTCAGCTGACGGAATGACGCCATCGTACGGGTGAGCTCCGCAGTGGGCCCCCGAGTGGAATCGCCGTAGATCCGCATGGTTCGCTCCGCCGCCTTGAGGGTGCCCTCCATGGCGGTGAGCATGGAGCGGAGCTGTTCGCCGGTTTCCTTGTTCACGATGGCCTGGGCCCCGATCAAGATGCTGTCCGCCCGGTCGCTCAATGCCAGGGCTCGCCCCGAGAGCCCGAGATCCTGGGTGCCCAGAATGAGCTTTCCGGGAGGCAGGAACTCGCTGGCGCTTCCAGGGTAGAAGTCCACGGCGTAATCGCCGACCAGGGTGACCGAAACGATCTTCGCTTCGGCGTCCAACCGCGGACGGATCTTGACGGGCAGACTGGCCGTGACCAGAACCTTGCCCACGTCCACGAACTCGATTTTCTCCACCCGGCCTACGTTCACCCCCGAGACCCGCACGGGTGAGGCTCGCTTGAGGCCACTCACGTTGGCGAACTGGATATGGGCGAGGTTGTCGGAGGAAACCGACCGTCCGCTCAGCCACATCGTCCCAAAGATGAAGACCAGGATGGCAACGGTCACAATCGTGCCGACGATGACTTCACGGGAATAGCGAAAGTCCATGGGGCTCAGGCCGCGAACGAGGGATTGTCGAAGTCACGCTCCAGGAACTCACGCACCTTCTGATTCGTCGAGTCGAGGAACTCCTGCGGAGTGCCCTGCATCACGATCTTCCCCTCGCTCAACAGGGCCAGTCGGTCGGCTACTCGAAAAGCGCCGCGCACGTCGTGGGTCACCATGACGCTGGTAACGCCGAGCTCATGGTCGAGCCGCTGCACCAGGCTGTCGATGATGTCGGCATTGACCGGATCGAGCCCGGAGGTGGGCTCGTCGTAGAGCAGGTATTTCGGATTTCCGGCAATTGCGCGGGCGATGCCGACCCGCTTGCGCATTCCCCCGGACAGCTGGGCGGGAAACTTTTCGATGGTCTCGGCCGGCAGATTGACCAGCCGAATGCACTCGGCAACGCGCTGGCGGCAGTACTCCAGGTCGCCGTAGCGGTCCTCGTCGGTGATGCCGAGCCGAACATTCTCGAAGACATTCATCGAGTCGAAGAGCGCTCCGTTCTGAAAGACATAACCGATGTGCGAGCGTAGCTCGGACAGCTCCCGGCGCTTCAGCACGCAGACGTCTTTCCCATCGACGTAGATCTCGCCCTCATCCGGCCGGATCAGGCCGATGACGTGCTTGAGCAGCACACTTTTCCCGGTTCCGGAAGGCCCAAGGAGCGCAACCGTCTCCCCCTCCCGGACCTCGAAGTCGACGCCGTTCAGCACCACCTGCTTGCCGAACTTCTTATGGACGTTACGAAGCTCGATCATTGATTCAAGAGCAGTCGGGTAAGCACCGTGTCCAGCACGAGAATCAGCACGGAGCTGGCGACCACCGCCGTGGTGGTGGATTTGCCCACTCCCTCCGCACCCTGCTGGGTATTGAAGCCCATATAGCAGGAGATCACCGTAATGGAGCCGGCAAAGAAGAACGCTTTGATTACCGAGTACCAGGCATCCCAGGGCCGCCAGTAATACTGCGCTCCATAAATGAAGTCCGCGTCCGTCACCGGCAGAACGGCTTTCACCGAGATCCAGCCGGACACCACCCCGGAGAGGTTCGCCAGAATGGTGAGGGCAGGTATCATCAGGAGGCCGGCCAGAACCCGGGGGATCACCAGGTGTGACGCGGGCGAACGGCCCAGGCTCTCCAGCGCATCGATCTGTTCGGTTACCCGCATGGTGCCCAGCTCGGCCGCATAGCGGGCGCCGATCCGGCCGGCCAGGATCAGCGCGGTCAGCACCGGACCCAGCTCCAGGATGATGGACGAGACCACCAGCGTTCCGACCACATAGTACGGAATGGCGCCGGTAAACTGGTAGCCGGTCTGCAGCGCGGTAACCGCGCCGGCAAACGCCGAGATCAGCAGCACGATGAACAGACTTCCAGCGCCGATGTTCCAGGCCTCGATCATCATTCTGGGCCACCAGATTCGGACCTCGCTGAGGCCGCGAATGGCTTCCAC
>DATKJJ010000052.1:0-5596 GCA_035543695.1 Gemmatimonadales bacterium
ATGCGATAGGTGGAGTAGCGGGCGACCGACTCCCCCTCCCGCACCGTCCCGGCAACCCGATCCCGCAGCGCAGTGACGAAGTTCGCGCTGCGTGCGCTCACCCGGTCCACTCCGGAGACATCTCCCGCGCGAGTGCATGCCATTCCTGCAGCGGTCGCACCTCACCGGCACGGCTCCTCAGCGCGATGATCGCATCACAAGCGGCGGAAGCAGCGGACAGCGTCGTGGTGTACGGTACCCGGTGCTGGAGGGCCGCATGGCGGATAGCATAGTCGTCCTGCTGGGTGAGCTTTCCCAGAGGAGTGTTGATAAGCAGCTGAATCCGGCCCGACACCAGCAGGTCGATGGCGTTGGGACGGCCCTCGTACACCTTGAGGACCCGCTCGGTGGGAATGCCGCGGGCCCGAAGATAGCGCGCCGTTCCTTCGGTCCCCAGCACTCGGAACCCCAGCGCATGAAACCGGCGGGCAATGGGAACGACATTCGCCTTGTCGTGATCGTTGACGGTGACAAAAACCGACCCCTCGAGGGGTAATGCTCCGTCGGCCGAGATCTGGGCCTTGGCGAAAGCCATCCCGAAGGAATCGGCGATCCCCATGACCTCGCCGGTGGAACGCATCTCTGGGCCCAGAATAAGGTCTACCCCGTGAAGCTTGCTGAAAGGAAAGACCGCTTCCTTGACCGCGACGTAGGGCTGCAGCACGTCATCGTGAAGTCCCAGATCTTCGAGGGTCTTTCCCACCATCACCGCCGCAGCCAGGCCGGCGAGAGGGACGCCGGTGGTCTTGGAAACGAAAGGAACGGTGCGAGACCCGCGAGGATTCACCTCGAGCACATAGACCACGTCGTGCTTGATGGCGAATTGGACGTTGAGGAGACCCACCACCCCCAGCCGTTCGGCAAAGGCCCTGGTGTGTCGCCGCATCTCATCGACTTGGGCCTCGGTGATGAGATACGGTGGCAGCACGCAGGCGGAGTCCCCTGAATGGATTCCTGCATCCTCGATATGCTGCATGACCCCGCCAATGACGCAACGGGTGCCATCGGCGATGGCGTCGATGTCGGCCTCGAAGGCGTCCTCCAGAAAGCTGTCGATCAGAACCGGGTGCTCCGGCGCAACCCGCGCCGCTCGGCCGAAATAGTTCCTCAGCGAGGGATCGTCGTAAACGATTTCCATGGCCCTTCCGCCCAGCACATACGACGGCCGCACCAGAACCGGATAACCTACTCTCGCGGCCACGGCGACGGCCTCCTCGATCGACTGTGCCACCCCGCTGGGGGGTTGCGCCACACCGAGCTCCCGGGTGATAGCCTCGAAACGGCCTCGATCCTCCGCCAGGTCGATGGCCTCCGGTGAAGTACCCAGTATGGGCACCCCTTCCGCCTCCAGCGCTCGGGCTAAACGGAGCGGAGTTTGGCCGCCGAGCTGGACCACCACTCCTATTGGCTGCTCCACCGCTACCACCTCGAGCACGTCCTCCAGGGTGAGCGGCTCGAAGTAAAGAGCGTCAGAGATGTCGAAGTCGGTGGAGACAGTCTCGGGATTGGAGTTCACCATGACGGTGCGATAGCCCAGCTCCCGAAAGGCAATTGCCGCGCGAACACAGCAGTAATCGAACTCCACACCCTGCCCAATCCGGTTCGGCCCGCTCCCCAGGATGACGACAGTGCGCTCTCCACTGGTCTGCGCCTCGTTCTCTTCGTCATACGATGAATAGAGATAAGGCGTGGCGGACGGAAACTCGCCGGCGCATGTATCCACCGTCTTGTAGGCCGGCCGTACGCCCAGCCGATGCCGCTCGGCCCGGATGGCAGACTCGGTGGTGCCGCGCAGCTCGGCCAGCTGCCGATCGGAGAAACCCAGCCGCTTCATTTTCCGCAAAAGCGATCGTTGGTCCTCTTCCTTCCTACCCTTCTTTCCTGCGTCGCTGCTGCCACGCTGCCCCGCTGCTCCACTGCCCCTCCATTCTCCCTCCGCCTCCAGCAGCTCTACCATCTGATGGAGGAACCAGGGGTCGATCCCGGTCGTCTCAGCCACCGCATCCACCGGTACTCCGAGCTGGAGAGCGTACTTGAGCTGAAAGATCCGCTCCGGGGTCGGCGTGCGCACCGCTGCAAGCACCGTCTCACGATTGATGTCCTGCAGGCGATCGTCCGCGGGGGTACCGCCCACACTCCAGCCGATCCGATCCGATTCCAGCCCGCGCAATCCTTTCTGAAAGGCTTCCTTGAACGTGCGGCCAATGGCCATCACTTCGCCTACCGACTTCATCTGCGTGGTCAGGGTGGGATCCGCCGCCGGAAACTTCTCGAAGGCAAACCGCGGGATCTTGACCACCACGTAGTCGAGCACAGGCTCAAATGAGGCCGGGGTGGTCCTGGTGATGTCGTTGGGCAGCTCGTCGAGCCGGTACCCCACGGCCACTTTGGTTCCGATCCGCGCGATGGGAAACCCGGTGGCCTTGGAGGCGAGCGCTGAAGAGCGAGAGACTCGCGGGTTCATCTCGATGACGAGCTGTTCACCGGTTGTGGGACTCACGGCGAACTGAATGTTGCAGCCGCCCGCGGCCACGCCGATTTCGCGGATGATCCTGATCGCGGCGTCGCGCATGGTCTGGTACTCGCGATCGGTCAGCGTCATGGCCGGCGCTACGGTGATCGAGTCGCCAGTGTGCACCCCCATCGGGTCGAGGTTCTCGATCGAGCAGACGATCACGACGTTGTCCGCCCCGTCGCGCATCACCTCGAGCTCGAACTCCTTCCAGCCGATGACGCTCCGCTCCACCAGCACCGAGCCCACCGGCGAGAGCTCGAGCCCCCGGCGGATGAGCGTCTCGAATTCCTTCCATCCGATGATGCTGCGCTCCACCAGCACCGAGCCCACCGGCGAGAGCTCCAGACCCCGGCGAATTAGGGTTTCGAATTCCTCCCGGTTGTATGCGATCCCTCCTCCCGTGCCACCCAGGGTGAACGAGGGCCGGAGAATGGCCGGGTACCCGGATACCTCGACGGCAGCCAGTGCCTCCTCCACGCTATGAACCGTGCGCCCTTCGGGAGTGGCAAGGCCGATGCGCTTCATGGCCTCGGCGAATTCTTCCCGGTCCTCCGCCAGACGGATGGCCCGCTCGTTGGCACCGATCAGCTCCACCCCGAACCGGTCCAGCGTGCCGTTCCGCTGGAGGGCCATAGCCACATTCAGCGCCGTCTGTCCTCCCATGGTCGGCAGCAGGGCCTGCGGGCGCTCGCGCTCGATGACTTTGGCCACCCACTCCGGAGTGACCGGCTCGATATACGTACGATCGGCGAGTTCCGGATCGGTCATGATGGTGGCCGGATTCGAGTTGACCAGGACGACCCGGTATCCCTCTTCCTTGAGCGCCCGCACCGCTTGAGTGCCGGAGTAGTCGAACTCGGCGCCCTGGCCGATGACGATCGGTCCCGAACCGATGAGCAGGATGGTCGAGAGATCAGTGCGTTTGGGCATCCACCATGTCCTGCAGGGTCTGATCCAACGTGATGGCCGGCGACCAACCGGTCGCTTGCCGTAGCTTGGTTGCGTCGCCCACGAGATGAGGGATGTCGCCGCTCCGGACCAGGTTGGGATCAGGAAATGGCTCCGCCTCTACCCCGATGATGTTCGCGACACGCCGAAAGAGCTGCTCCAGCGTAATGCCCTCGCCCCGCGCGACGTTATAGGTCTCACCGGGAGCTCCGCTGCTCAGCAGCGCCAGATAGGCGTCCACCACATCGCGAACGTCGAGCAGGTCGCGCACCGGCTTTAGGTTGCCGGTAGGCACTCGGCGCGTCCCACCGGCTTTGACTCCCAGCAACCTTTCGATGAATGCAGGCACCACGTACGGCGGGCGTTGGCCCGGCCCCGTATGAGTAAAAGGGCGGGCGATGATCACCCGCAGATGTGACCGCCGCCAGGCCTCCAGCGCTGCGATCTCAGAGCCGGCCTTGCTGGCTGCGTACGGCGACTGCGGCAGCACAGGGTCATCCTCGCCTCGTGGCTCCGCCGGCCCTGCACCGTAGACCTCGGAGCTGGACACACTGAGCACAATGGGATCAGAGAGCCCGCGCTCCCGGGCGGAGATAAGGGCGTTCATGACCCGTGCGGTGCCTGCGGCGTTGATCACCCAGGCGCGCCCGGGATCATCTCGAGCCTCCCGAACCGATGCCACAGCGGCCAGGTGAACGACGGCGTCCTGCGGACCGCTCAGCGCCTGGCGGACACCACCCTCGTCCTCGAGCTCCAACGGTACCGTGCGAACCCGATCACTCCAGGCCTGGCCGCCTAAGTTCGGCAGCCCCTGCACTGGCCGGCAGGCGGCGGTCACCTCGTGGCCGGTGTCCACCAGCCGTCCCACCAAACGCCTGCCGACAAATCCGTCCGCCCCGGTTACCAGCACCCTCATCCTCGAGAGGCCCTCATTTGCCGCGCAGCCGCTCCAGATCGGCGTCCACCATCATCGCCACCAGTTCGCCGAATTTGACGGTTGGACTCCAGCCCAGCTCGCGCTTGGCCTTGCTCGGGTCCGCCTGCAGCAAATCGACCTCTGCCGGCCGCATGAATCGGGGGTCGCTCTTCACGTACTTGCGCCAATCGAGTCCCACGTGGCCAAACGCGGCGTCCACCAGGTCGCGCACACTGTGGGTCTGTCCGGTTCCCACCACATAATCCTGGGGAGTCGGCTGCTGCAGCATTCGCCACATCGCTTCCACGTAATCCCCGGCGTATCCCCAGTCTCGACGCGCATCCAGATTCCCCAGTAGGATCTCCTTGGCCAGACCGAGCTTGATACGCGCCACCCCGTCGGTGACTTTTCGAGTGACGAACTCGATACCCCGCCGGGGAGATTCGTGATTGAACAAAATGCCGCTGACCGCATACAGATTGTACGACTCGCGATAGTTGACCGTGATCCAGTGGCCATAGACCTTGGCAACACCGTAGGGAGACCGGGGATAAAACGGCGTTGTTTCCCGCTGCGGCGTCTCGGTAACTCGGCCGAACATCTCCGATGAGCTCGCCTGGTAAAACTTGGCCCGCGGGTGCACCAGGCGGACGGCCTCCAGAATACGGGTGACGCCAAGTGCGGTGAATTCGCCGGTGAGGACCGGCTGAGTCCAGGACGTGGGAACATAGGACTGCGCGGCCAGGTTGTAGACCTCGTCCGGCTGCGTCTCCTGCAGAACAACCGTCAGCGAGTGCTGGTCCAACAGGTCCGCCGCTACAACCTGGATCCGTTCGAGCAGATGCTCGATCCGTTCGTAGCTATGGTGGCTGGTTCGCCGCACCACCCCGACTACCTCATACCCCTTGGAGAGCAGCAACTCCGCCAGATAGGAGCCGTCCTGCCCCGTGACCCCGGTGATCAATGCTTTAGGCACAAGCTGGCTCCCGACATGGTTGTCCCATCAGCCCGCCGTCGTTAGGTTTGGAGGCTTTCTCGCGTCCGACAAGATACCAAGGTGGAGCTTATGGCACGGGTTTGCGCCGTGTGCGCTAAAGGGCCGGTTACCGGCAACAACGTCAGCCACGCCAACAATCGCTCGAAGCGGCGCTGGTACCCCAATCTGCAGACCGTGCGCG
>DATKJJ010000053.1:0-3269 GCA_035543695.1 Gemmatimonadales bacterium
GACGAGTTGGAACCGATCAAGACTCGGGAAGCCGTGGGGTTTGCCGGAGTGGAACGCGACTTTGGCCACGGGTGGTCCGCCGATCTGGGCTTGGTAGGACATGCCTGGCATGAGCCGGACCAGGACCGCAGCACGGTGGGCGCGTCGGTGCAATTCTCAAAAGAGGATCGAACCGGGCTACAGCTGGCTCGAGGATCTCTCCTGTGGGCCGGGGACTACCGGCGGGTGCACGCCCTGGGTGAGGTTCACGGCAGGGTCGGACCGGTACGCCTCCGGCCCCAGCTTCGAATCGGCTGGGGAGATCAGTTGCCCATCCAACTGGGCTTTCCTTTGGGAGGAAACGACGGATTTCCCGGACTTCATATCGGAGAGCGCAGAGGCGATCGGGAACTGATGCTCGACCTGCTGATGACCTACCCGATCCGGGGGCCCCTGGTGGGCCGAATGGAGGTCGGCTTTGGGCGATCTGCGCTGGGCGGGCCGCTTATCAGCGATAGCGGTTGGGTGGCCGGCGCCCGGATCGGCCTTGGTGCGGAAACACCGGTAGGTCCAGTTCGGTTCGAGTATGGTGCCGTGAACGAGGGCCGAGGAACCTATTTTGTCCGGATCGGCAGATGGTTCTGAAGCCAGGCCGATTTGGTCAGCTTTCCAGCTGGGCGGCGTAGCTGGCCGATCTCGGCTCCGGTGGGCCATAGCGGCCTCGGATTCCATGTTGCCGGTGCCACTCCTCCCGAAGGCAGAAAGGATCCAGCCCTTGGGCCCGGTCCACGGCTAGCACGCCATCCAAGTGGTCAATCTCATGCTGGAGTAACTCCGCCCGGTCTCCTTCCACCTCCACCTCGGTCCATTCTCCCTTAAGGTCCTGATAGCGGACTCTGATTCGATAGGCCCGCGATACCCGCACCAGCAAGTTCGGAAAGGAAAAGCAGTCGTCCCAAACGTCAAAATCTTCGTGCCCGATGTCCACGATCTCGGGGTTGATCAGTGGCCAGGGCTCACCCATGTCGACGTATACCATCCGGACCGGCGCGCCAATTTGGGGCGCCGCTATACCACGGCCTCCCGCGAAGCGCGATTGCCAGTCCCTGAGAGTTTCCCGCATATCGTCCATGATGACCCGGACGGCTGTGGAGCGGGGGCGGGAGATGGTTTCACATCGGGTACGCAGGACCGGATCGCCCAGAAGACGGATGCGGTGGATCGTCATGGCTTCAGCGCAAAAATGGGAGGTGGGACAAAAACTTCGCCTCTACAGAATATGTGGCGGCGAGACCGGACGAGCCAGACCGATTTAGTAGTAGCACTCCAGACGACTATTCTACAGAGCCGATATTTCCAGAATCAATGGCTGCCCGGCACAGCTTAACATCTTGCGCTTCAATAAGCTAGCAATTAGCGCAAATTCTTAGCGTGAATTGACAATCCCGACTGTTTTACTTATGATTGCGTCATGTCTACTTCGCCGCATGAGGAACCTACAGTCCTACCCTGGGGTCAGGGGGGAGTTCGCGGGTCCATCCTGCTTCAGCTCAAGAAATCACAGTCGCTGACCACCAAGGAACTTGCCTCCAGGCTCGGTGTGTCCCTCAACGCTGTACGGCACCATCTCCGAGATCTGGAGCAGCATGGCCTGGTAGCGTACCGAATCGAGCGACGCGGCGTAGGCGCGCCGGTCTTTGCATACCACTTGGCCGAAGCCGGCCTGGCACTGTTCCCTCGACGCTACGAAACACTGCTGCTCGGGCTGCTGCAGCAACTGGTTCGCACCCAGGGGCGGGAGCAGGCGGTTGCCCTGCTCGACGCGCATTTCAAGAATCTCGCGGAGCGGGTCCAGCCTGATCTTGCCGATTCCTCTCCCGATCAGCGGTTGAAGAAGATTGCCAGTTTGCTGTCCATCGATGGTTACATGGCCGAGGCTGCTCCGGAGACGTTGACCGAGCACAACTGCGCCATCCGGGAGGTTGCAGAGCAGTTCCCCGAAATTTGCGACGCCGAGGCAAGGTTTCTGAGCACGGTTCTGAATGCCGATGTACGGCGGAAGCGACACATACTGAACGGATGCACGGCCTGCGAGTACCGGGTGCGCCCTGCAGGGTCTGAAGCATCCGTGGAGGGCAACGCATGAGCTCGCCGGTCGAGACACTGGTCAACCGAGAGTACAAGTATGGGTTCGTTACCGATATCGAATCCGATGTCGCTCCTCGCGGCCTGAATGAAGACATCATCCGAATGATTTCCGCCAAGAAGGGCGAGCCCGAATGGCTTCTCGACTGGCGGTTGAAGGCGCTTCGGGGTTGGTCGAAAATGGCTGAGCCACATAGCTGGCCCAACATCAGATACAACCCGGTGGACTACCAGAGTCTTCGTTACTATGCGGCGCCCCGAACCAAGAAGCCGCTGGGAAGCTTGGATGAGGTCGATCCCAAACTGCTGGAGACCTACCAGAAGCTGGGCATCCCCCTCTCGGAGCAGAAGCTGATGTCGGGCGTTGCGGTCGATGCCATCTTCGACAGCGTTTCCGTTGGGACCACCTATAAGGCCAAGCTCGCCGAAGCAGGAGTCATCTTCTGCTCCTTTGGCGAAGCGGTTCGGGAGCATCCTGAGCTGGTTCGGCAATACCTCGGCTCGGTGGTGCCCGCCAGCGACAATTTCTTCGCCGCGCTCAACGCGGCGGTGTTCAGCGACGGATCCTTCGTCTTTGTCCCTCGCGGCGTGCGATGCCCCATGGAGCTGTCCACCTATTTCCGGATCAATGCGGCGGAAACGGGGCAGTTCGAGCGCACGCTCATCATTGCGGAAGAGGGAGCGTCGGTCAGTTACCTCGAGGGGTGCACCGCCCCGCGCCGGGACGAGAACCAGCTGCACGCGGCGGTGGTGGAGCTGGTGGCCCTCGAGGGTGCCACCATCAAATACTCCACCGTGCAGAACTGGTATGCTGGCGACGCGGAAGGCCGCGGAGGGATCTACAACTTCGTGACCAAGCGCGGAAAGTGTGCCGGGGCTAACTCCAAAATTTCCTGGACCCAAGTGGAAACCGGATCGGCCATCACCTGGAAGTATCCCAGTGTCATTCTCCAGGGCGACAACTCCGTTGGCGAGTTCTACTCGGTCGCGGTGGTGAACGGCAGGCAGCAGGCCGACACCGGGACCAAGATGATCCACATGGGCAAGAATACTCGGAGCACAATCGTCTCCAAGGGCATCTCCGCGGGCCAGGGGCAAAACAGCTACCGGGGCCTGGTCAAGGTTCTGCCTAAGGCAGCGGGTGC
>DATKJJ010000054.1:0-3236 GCA_035543695.1 Gemmatimonadales bacterium
GTTTTTGGTAGCAGCCATCGAGGGCTCCTTCGGCTTGGCCAAGAGTGCCCAGAGCCCGGCCATGTTGCGCTCCAATCTGGAGGTGCTGACGGATCTACTGGAGTGGCTGCGTCCCCCAGATCAGGTCCGAAAGACGCGGCGTCGGTCCCGGCGAACCCGGTGAACCCCGCGGAAGGGTATTGACGAATCTTACGCTATTTCTTACGATATATCGTAAGACAGTGCGTAAGCAGTATCTTGTGCCAACTGGAGGTCTAGAGATGTGTAACCCACGTGATGACTGGGGTTTCGGACCAGGGTTCCCCTTCGGCGGCCGCTGGTGGACCGGTGCCTGGCAAACCCGGGGACGGGGCCCTCGGCGCCGAAGCCAGATGTTCGAGTCTGGGGAGGTGAAGTTCGTGATCCTCCGCTTGCTGAAGGAGAAACCGCGGCACGGCTACGAGGTCATCAAAGCCCTGGAAGAGAAGTTGGGCGGCTATTACACCCCCTCGGCCGGGACCGTTTATCCGACGCTTCAGCTGCTGGAAGACGAGGGCTACGTCCGGGCAGTGGATACGGAGGGAAAGAAGGTCTATCACGTCACTCCCGAAGGTGAGCGATATCTGGAGCAGCACCGGGACATGCTGGAGGAGATCCTGGATCGGGTGCGTGAGACCGTCCGCGACTTCACCGGCGGCGGCATCGGCGAGCTGCAGGGGGCGTTCGTGCACCTCGCAGGGGTCACCTTCAAGCGGGCATGGCGGCGAGGCCCTGAGGATCCCGCGCTGAAACGAGTCGCGGAGATATTGCGTAAAGCCGCGGACGAAATCCAACAGACCTGGGGTGGGGGGGAAGCAGGGCACGGAGGTAGTGGAACGGAACAGGCAAGCTGAGACTTCTGCCGAGTCAGCGATGACTCGAGGGAGACAAGATGGGCTTCTTCGGAATGCTGTTTTGGATCCTGGTGCTCTGGTTTGTGTACCGCGCCTGGAGGCGGTCGGAGCGCTGCGTGGCGGTGGTGCCGAGAGGGGGCTGGACCGGGTATCCCAGGGATCGTTATAAAATGCGGGACCTGCCTAGCCCTCCGGCGGCTCCCGAAGTACTACAGGACTATATCGATTCGCTGGAGAGTCGAATCAGCGAGTTGGAGGAGCGCCTCGACTTTACCGAGCGCCTCCTGGCCAAGCGACAAGAGGGCATCGCCTAAGAGAACAATCGTCATTCCGAGCCACGCGAGGGATCTCCGGCGGTCGGGCAAGATCCTTCGCAGGGCTCAGGATGACACTCCATTTTCTGCCCACTGCCCCACTGCCCCGCTTCCTCACCCCCTCATTGCCGCCGCCATGGCCCCAGGAACCTTCTTCCAGCTGGCGTGTTCGTCCAGCTCGGTCATCCGCGGCATCAGCCGGTGAGCGCTCCGGTGACTCGGGAAATACGCCGGCTTTGGCATGGCGGTAAGCGGATGACGCAGCACCGCTTTCTCGATGCCCTCGAGCATCGCTGTGTTGTGCACCCAGCCGATCCCGCTCTGGATGTCGTTCAGGCTGGAGCTGGGATGGGCTCCCCAGGGTGGTGTCACGAAGGCAAAGAGGTATCCGGACCAGGCGTTCACGCATACGGACCCGTAGCGAAGGTTCGCGATCGATCGCTCGACCGAGCCTGCGAGCACGGGGTCCTTCATCGTCCGGGGGTGTACCACCAGTCCCGCTGAGAGCGTTCCCCACAGACGCTCGTTGGCGAAGGTCACCGCCTTGTCGAGATACTCCACCGGATCTGCGCTCCCCACCTGGGTCTCGAACAGAATCGGGCAGAACGACTCGGAGGTGAATGCGCTCTCTTCTCGATTGGTGGAGTCCAGATCCTGTATCAGGGTCCAGGGAAGTAGCTGATCGCTTGCCCGGCCAAAGTGAGTAGTTGACCGCCGGCCGCTGGAGAAGCGTTGCCAGCGATCGTGTGCCCCCGGATAGTAGGCCTTTCGGGGCGCTGCTTTGAACAGCGTCCGCTCCAGGGCCTTCAGGAAAGCCTCCCGCTGGCTCCAGCCCTTGGGCAGGATGAGAACCTTGTTGGCGTTGCAGTCAAACCCCGCATTGAAGGTCAGGCCGGCAGCGACGTCCTCCGCCTGGTACTGTAACTGCTTGTCGGTGTAGGGGCCCGGCACGATGAGTATCGGCGACACATTGCCCAGCTCCGCCGTCATCGTCTTGCGTAGATAGGGCTGTCCCTGCGCCTTTCGGGCCTCCCGCTCCGGTCCCGGAGGTCCCCACACGATCTGGTCGAATGTGGCGTCCGAACCGGTGAGGTGCACCTCATCGACGTCGGGATGCCGGATCAGATATGACCCCTCCTGAGCCCCTCCGTACACCACCGCCAGGTAGTCCTGCCGGATGGCGTCGGCGAACGCCTCCTCGAGGTAGGGCCCCAAGTAGGCGTTGACCGGGTTCATCTTGAGGATGCAGGCCTTCCCCTCGTTGAACATCTTGGTGAGCACGTCCATGGTCGGGGTACCGTTCACATTGCCGGCGCCCAGCACCAGGACGACTCGACCGTCGTGATCCGGCATCTTGTAGAAGTGTGCCCGGGAGTTTTCCATCTCCTCCTCGGTGACACCGGGCTGAAGATGCACGTCTACCCGAATTCCCCGAAACAGCAGCCCGTCGATTGGACCCGCGGGAAAGACCTGGACCGTGAGCCGCTGATCAGCCGTGCGTCCCAGCCTTCCTACCCGGGTGTTCCCCGTCTGCTTGATCGACTGCAGTGACTCTCGAAGCAGCCTGAGATGGCGGACCACAAACCAGGGCCCCAGGGTCCATTCCTCGCCTTCCAGGGCGCTGCCCAGGGTGATTCCCTTGGCCATGCACGCCGCCTCGACACTCGCCCGGGCGATTCGGAGATAACCCGCCTGCATGGCGCGACTGAGCACCACCCGCTGATCGAGGGAGAGCCCGACGAATTTGCGGGCCCCGTGCTTGAGCCGCGACACCACCTCATCCAGCTGCGGCTGGGATGTGGGAGCGGGCTCCGCAATGGTAGTGGAGCTCGTAGTCAGTGTTGTCATGACGCGCCTCCGGAATGATTACCGCGGCCAGAGCCAGCCGAAGGTGCCAGCCGTCACCAGACCATAGAGCAATCCGTCGAACATTTCCTTCCAGGTGATCTTCCACGGTTTGCCCATCCAGATGGACGGGGGAGCCAGCGCGGCGGCATAGGCGAGAAATCCCACGGCTCCCACGATCCGGAATACCTCGAGATAGCGTGCC
>DATKJJ010000055.1:0-4530 GCA_035543695.1 Gemmatimonadales bacterium
GATGATGATCCGCGCCTCCAGCGTATTCATGCGCTGAAGGTCGGATAGAACCCGGGCAGTAATGCCGACCGATGTGGCCGTCAGCGTGGCGCCCACGAAAATGGCAGTAGTTGTCAGGTCCGTGGAGCCACCGCTCGCGGCGTGGGGCACATACGCCCAATAGAGAAATCCGAAGAAGAAGGGGAGCACGACACCTACGGTAGCAACCGCCAGTGCGGCGGGACCGGCGCGAAACATCTCACGCAAGTCGGTTTCCAGCCCGATCTCAAAGAGAAGGAGCACGACGCCCAACTCCGCGAGTACGTGCACCACCTCCCCCGCGGCCCCGGCGGTTGGGACAATTCCGAGGACGCTTCCGCCCAGAAGAACGCCGGCGAGCAGCTCACCGAGTACCGCCGGTTGGCCCACGCGTTCCGCCAGCTCACCCAGCAACTTCGCGGCTACCAGCATAGCCGCCAGCGTCAGGAACAAGCCGGGAATGGAGAGCTCGTGCACGGCTAGACCCGAGCCGCGGAGGAACTCACCACTGCGACTGAGCGCCTTCGACGATATTCACCACCAGATCGTCCAGGGCTTTCCTGCGGCCGTTGGCCTCCTGTCCCTGCTCGTAGGTCCCGCGTACGGTGAGCCCGTTCCGCTGCCAGAGCGGTTTACCCTGTCGCTGGTCGAGAATCTCGACTGACACGGTAATCTGGAGCTCGCGTTGGCTGACGGTCACAGTGCTGTCGCCTCCAGCGTAGGCCACCGGGAGATCGGGCTCGTAACGGGTGATCGAGCCCCGGACGACGGCGTCCGCCCGCGGCTCGGCGGCCTGCCGGAGGCCCAGTCTCTGCTCCACAGCCTCGCGAACCGCTCGGGAAATTTCCTGGGTCAGCGTCGGGTCCGGCGTCTGATTGTCGAAGGGGAGGACAGCGACCGTCTTGATTGCAGGGGGCAAGCCACCGCCGGCAAAACCATAGCAGCCGAGAGTGAGCAGACTACTAAGGCTTACGAGTAATCCAGATATCAGGCGCAAAGGTGTCCCGCGTTATGGAGAGAAACGTAATGTCCAGCTGAGCCGGCCCACTGGGCACTGTAAGCCGGGCTTTGAGCGGAGCTCCATCCGGCCCCAGAGTCGTTTCGGCGCGGCCGATCAGCGTGCCGGCCTGGTGGACCTCCGCAACCAGCCGGCCGTCATCTCCCGCGCTGCTGGCATACTCTACCGTGTCCCGTGCTCCAGCAAACTGCCACGCTTGGGTAGAGGATGTACTAAGCGCGCGAACAGTCACGCTTTCCGGCGGCATTCGCGCCACGCCGAACATGGCCCACATCAGCGGATAGTTCGGCACCAGCCGGGCAATGGCATCGGCCGGGTCGGTCCAGAGCGCCCGATCACCGATCACCACGGCGGAAGCTCCCCCGCTTCCGAACGGACCTGCCACATCGAATCGCAGGGAGTCAGGTGGGGCGACTCGCACCGCTCCGTGGCCCCCCGCACTCCCCCGCTCGTCTCGCAACAGCCACTTAAATCGGTAGACCTGATGAGCTGCCGGCACTGTGGCGTTGACCCAGGGAGCGACTTCGGCCAAAGTTGCTGGCCGTGCTCCGATCGGCATCACTGGTTCCGGTGCATTTCGGCAGGCCATCGCGGCCGAGCCAAGATAGAGGAGCAGGACTGGGAGGTCAACCCGAACATGTTGCGCCATCAATAGTTATAGCCGAAGAAGAAATGCACGAAGCCGGGATCCCGCTGGCTCCGGTCGAGACTGTACCCCCGGAAGTTGCCATCGCTGAAGCGGCGACCCAGGTCGAGCCGTAGCACCGCGAACGGACCGAGTGCCAAGCGGAAGCTGATACCCCAACTCCCCAGTAACGCCCGCTCCGAGTCCTGGTGCAGAACCGCCTTACCCACGTCCCCGAAAAATCCCGCCTGAATTTCCGGAAAATCGATGTCGCCGAGCGGGGTTCCCAGAGTCAGGTGAGTCAGCACCGGAAACCGGATCTCCTGGTTGAGCATGTAGGCTCGGGTCCCGACGATATACCCGAACTCAGGGTAGCCGCGCAGACCGAGGGTGCCTCCGATGTTCACTCGTCGCGGGCGGTCACCACCACTGTAGAAACCAAAGGCCCGGATGGCGTAGGCGCTGCGCCGCCCCAGCCGGAGATAGCGGCGCCAGTCTCCACTCAACAGGTAGCTGTCGAAGCGGCTATTGGTAAAATCGCTGGAGATACCGCCGGTAAGGCTCAACCTTCCCCCATCGATTGGGCCGGACGGAATCCAGAGCGAATTGTCGTGCACGAAGCTTAGATAGTTCGAGGCGATCCAGCCGACCCGCCGCGGTTCGTCTACCGTAAGGGTGAAGTCCACCCGGTCCGAGTGTTCCAGAACCGCAGTGCCCTCCACTCGGCTGAAACGGCTCAAGGGGTACCGGAGAAGACCGAGTGCCCCGTACGCCAGTTCCTCATAGGCCACCACCAGGTCACCCTCATAGTTCCGGCTTCTGGTGCGGAACGCGCCCAGGCCCCAATTGAGTCGCCGCTGCTGATTCACGTAGATCGTGCTGGCGCTGATGTTCGCGAACACACTGCCAAGGCGGCGTCCTTGAAACGATCCGATGCTGCCATAGACGAGATTGTCGCTAAGCAGATCGCTCATGAGAAAGGAGATCCCTTGCGCTCCTCCGTACCCTGGGACAAAGGCGGCGCCACCGGCAGCGAAATCGAGCGTCAGGCGGCGACGGTACGGCTCTCCCACCACCTTGGCGGCGGGCTTGCGGCTGCCACTGGCCCAGGCCCATTGGGCCGGCGGGGGGCCCGCATCGAGGGTGAACCGATCTTCCCGCGCAGCCGAGTCCACGGGGTATCGGTACAGGTTCCAGCTCAGGTCATGGAATCCTCCTACGACCAACCCACTGCTGTCCGGCAGCGGAACGGCATCGAATGCACCGCTCCAGGCGCTGGTTTCCCGCCGTCCGTTTCCCAGACTGTCGGTGGAAAAGACATTGAGCAGGACCCCGTCCCGATCGGAGGTGAAATAGATCCGATCGTCGGCTCCCCAGGTGGGGGCCTCATCGACCCAGTGCCCCCGGGTGAGCTGAGTAATGTCGCCGGTCACCACGTCGAGCACGAAGAGATTGACCGCGCCTTCGAGCCCATCCGCTGTCCGGTCGGAGGCGAACACCAGCCGGCGGCCATCCGGTGCCGGGCTGGGATCAAGGTCCTGATAGTGGTCGCGGGTGAGCGGCTCCAGCTTTCCCTTCGGCAGGTGTACCCGATAGAGATCGGAAACCCCGCTTTCGGACAGCCCGCTGAACACGATGCTCGTCCCGTCACGCATCCACATGGGCGAAAGGATTGAGACCAGGTGGTCGAACTGGTAGCGCCCGGCGACCTTTCCCCGCTTGAGATCCCACACCACCAGGGCGTCCCGGTCGCCATAGCGCGCGGTGAACAACAGATAACCCTTGCGCGAGGCATCCATCCGGGAGTCGAACGGGTGAAACGCCTCGAGCTCGGCCGTGCGGCCGGCGGTGACGACCTTCCGTGCCCGGCCTCCGTCCACGCCCTTGCGGTAGACACTCAGGTATCCCGTGGCTGGAGAGACGTAGGCGATTTCTCCCCGGTCTTCTCCAGTGGAATCAGGAATGAACGCCGGCTTCACCGCGAGCCGGGTGATCTCCCGCCCCAACACGCCTAAGGGAGCGAGGCCATTCACAGAGGGGTAATAGGTCCGCCGCATGGCGAGCTGAAATTCCTCGCTGAGCTGATCCAGTGAGCGGCCGTAGACGGCATGAATGGCCTCTTCGAAGTTGTCGTGTTGGTTCAATTCCTTATACATCAGCGCGACCCGCCAGTCACCGTAGGTGTCGGCCAGCCAACGGTGAATCCTGCCCCCAATCGGATAGACGATACCCCCAGTGAAGTAGGTCAGCTGCTTGAACTGCGGCAGCCTTCCGCTGAGAGTGAGATCCCGGAGGACCATGTAGTCCCGGGCGTCCTCCCCGCCGGACCAGAGCTCCGCCAGCCCTTCGCTCCACCACAAGGGGAACCCAAAGCGCCGTGCCCTGGGTGCCTGGTAGTAGCTCTCCGACTGGAGATCCAACTGAAAGACGTGGACCATCTCGTGACGCAGGGTGTGTCGGAATTCGGCGAAGTTCCCCCGAAAGGGCAGAGAGACCCTTCGTTTGAGGAAGTCGGTGGCGCCCAGGAGTCCTTCGGGCGGGGTGAACGGGAGGATGTTGGTCTGCTCAAAATCGGTATGAGAGGCATAGACGATCAGCGGGATTCGAGCGGCAACAGCGTGACCGAATTGCAGTGAAAGTGTGTCGTAACTTGCTTCGGCATACGCCAGTGCCGCGGGTACCAGCTCGGCCTCGGCAGGATAGTAGTACAGGTCCACATGCGGCCCTCGAGTGACCCGCCAATCGAGCCGACGGTACTGGACCTTGTTCTGACCAAACGCAAAGAACTGGGCCTCTGCAGGAGCGGAGGAGATGGAGAGGATGGACAAAAAAATCCCCACCGTGCAGCAGCGCCTCATAACGGAAATCC
>DATKJJ010000056.1:0-8536 GCA_035543695.1 Gemmatimonadales bacterium
ACCCAATCACAAGCTGACGGAGCCTTGGCGGTTTGCAGTTCTCACCGGTGCGGCCAAGGACCGCTTCGCCGAGATCCGAGCGCGCCACCGGCTCAAACGCTTCAGCGATACTGCGTCGCCCGAGGCGCAGGCCGCGGCCGACAAGGTGCGGCAGGATGCGCGAGTTACCCCAGCCTATATCGTCGTCATGGTGGCCGTGAGCTCGGACGAGATCACCCGGGAAGATGATTATGCTGCGGCAATGATGGCCATTGGCAACCTGATGACGGCCGCCCAATCGTTTGGGCTGGGCACCTATCTTAGAACCGGCGGAGTGATGCGTGATCCGGCTCTGCTCGAGCTGGCCGCTGTGCCCGATGGTTTCCGGGTGGTAGGAGTCATCTCGCTGGGTTACCCGGCCGAAGCCGATGCGCCCCGGCGCCGGCGTTCGGCAGCGGAGCTGACTCAGTGGTTTGACTGACCCAGCAGCCGCTCGGTGGCTTGCGCATCACGAATGGCAAATCCTTCCCAATCGTTGTTGAAGTAGAGATAGACCTCCTTCCCGGCATCGGCGAGCGACCGAATCTGACCGCTCCAGCGCTTGAGCTCCTGATGGGTAAACCCCCCGGCTGCTTCCTGTCCCCGGTGCATCCGGATATAGGTGAAGCTCGCGGTGGTGATGCGGTCTGGATGAAGCCCGCCACCAACCGGAATGCAGAGGGCCACGCCATGCTCGGCCAGCAGTCGATAGGTGTCGCTGATATGCCAGCTCGGATGCCGGAACTCTACCACCCACTGGCGCCCGGGTTGGAGCAGCTGAAGAAACGCCCCGAGCCGGGGAAGGTCGATCTGCTGGTTGGGGGGCAGCTGAAACAACACCGGGCCCAGCTTCGGGCCCAGCAGCTCTGCCCGGTCCATGAGGAGCGCGATTTCGCCGGCAACGTCCAGCAACCGCTTGATATGGGTGATGTAACGGCTCGCCTTGACGGCAAAGCGAAACCCCTCAGGAGTGACCTCGCGCCAGCGGAGAAACATCTCCGGGGTGGGCAAGCGGTAAAACGGGTTGTTCAGTTCCACGGTGGGAAAGCGGGCCGCGTAGTAGGCGAGCTCGTCCCGCTGTTTGAGCTTGAGGGGGTAGAACACGCCCTTCCGCCAGTGGCGGTAGACGTAGCCCGAGGTGCCGATCCATACCTTTGCCCGATCGGACATGTGACAATATACCGTTGCAGCCGAGGGGGTTCGGGGGTAAAATTGCGAGCCCTCTCCCCTGAGGGGCGAAAACAGCCGGGGTGAGTCACGTCACTGCCCCAAAACCCGAGGGGTGACAGCCTTTGAGGGCTGGATGCCACAGGCCGGCCTGGCCGCGTAGGACGTGGGCCTAGGCCAGGGCGACTTTTACATCTACTCGGAGGGACAGATGAAGACCGTACTCACAGCACTGGCGCTAGTCGCCGGAATAGCCGCCTGCAACAAGGGTGGTACTGATTCGGCGCGAGTCGGGGAATCGTCCGACACCATGGTCACTCCTCGAACCACGCAGGACACTACGATTGTGACCAGCGACACCACCGTGCGCGCAGACACCACCGTGAAGGAAGGCGATGTCAAGCGGGACGGGAACATGAAGCGGGACACCACCAAGCACTAGCCACGTCTCGGGCGATGGTTTTTGGCACGCCGCCCGCCGGCGCCGGGTAACCGGCGCCGGGCAGGTTCCCCCGCAGGCGTTGAAAGGCTTATCATTCCCCCCGTGTCCTCAGACCCCCGCTCATGGCGCTCCGAGCAGATCCTGCTGTTTGGGCGCAATTTTCTTAAGCATCCCAAAATGCTCGGCAGCCTGATTCCGAGCTCTCGTTTTCTGGTGAACCACGTGCTTTCGCAGGTGGACTGGAATCGCGCTCGGGTCTTCCTGGAGTACGGCCCGGGGGTGGGCACTTTCACTACGGAGATTTTGCGTCGGATGCGGCCGGACGCCGTGCTGGTGGTGCTGGAGACCAACACGGACTTCGTACAATTCCTTCGCGCCAAGCTGCAGGATGACCGGCTACATGTCGTTCATGGCTCGGCGGCGGATGCCGGCGCTGTACTGGCGCGGCTCCAGCTCAGCCGGGCTGATTATGTGATCTCGGGTATTCCCTATACCACGATGCCACCGGAGCTGCGCGAATCGATTTTGCGCACGACCCATGCGGTGCTCGATCCCAACGGCGCATTTCTGGTATATCAGTTTACCCGGGCCGTGCTCCCGCACCTGCAGCAGGTCTTCGGCTCCGTATCTCAGGAGTTCGAGCCACTCAACGTGATGCCGGCCCGACTGTTCTACTGCCGACACCACGTTGATAGAAGCCCAGCCGATGGAAACGGGCGGCGGGCTAAGCGTTCCGGGCCACCGAGGTCTCTTCAGCCTTCGGCGCCTGATCAGACTGCGAATGCCAGATCTGCTCGATCGTCCGGCTGATCTCGGGCAACACATCCTCCCGGACGGGCAGACCATCTTCCCGGAGAAAGCGCACCACGGCGCCAGGGATGACATTGTGAAGCAGTGTCACCGCGTAGGCGTAGTCGGAGAAATGCTGCCGAGCCAGATCCGCTACCTCCTGCTCGCTCAATGAGAGCGCGGTGGTATGAAGCATGACGTATCCTACTGTCGCCAGGCTGAAGGCCGTGTAATCGTCGCGCAGGTTTTTGGCCAAACCCTCTTTTCTCACCAGATCAACCGCAGCTGCCCCGAGACCTAGCAGGATGGAGCCGGCACGCTTGATCGCGTCGGTCGCACCCTTTGCACCTCGCCGATCACTCAGCTCCTTGAGGTCGGAGATGTGCTGTTCGGTCTTCCGGAGCACCTGCCGGAGGTCACGGGTGATCTCAGGATAATCGGCCAAATCCTCCAATTGTCCGCTGACTGCCTTCTGGATGTGCTCCTCCAGAGACAGCATATCGGTGATGTAGCTGTTGATCGCTTCGTCCTTGTCACGCGCCACGTTAACCTCCAGAAGCAAGAATGCAGGTGAATTTTCGAGGGTGGTATAATGGGTCGGGCACAGGAGATCATCTGTGCCTACCATCACCTTAAGGAGCACGAGTGGCGAAACACCTGGGAGCACACACGGTCGCGAATGGAGGCATCAGCATGGCCGCGCTCCGGGCGGGAAGCGCGGGTATGAAGGCGCTCCAGATCTTCACCGCGCCGCCTCAGTACTATGGGGACAAAGCCACCATGAAGCCGGACCGGGTCCAGCGGTTCCGCGCGGCGCTCGACAGCGTCGGAATTGCCCCGGAGCAGGTTGTCGTTCACGCGGCGTATGTTCTCAACACCGCTACTGAAGATCCCACCAAGTCGGCCAGAGCGCGGGCCGGTCTCACCAAAGAGCTGGAGCGCTCCACCGCACTGGGTGTGGGAGGGATCTGCTTTCATCCCGGTGCCGCCATCGGAGGAGACCGTTCGGCAGCCGCGTCCCGGGTTGCCGAGGCCATTACCGAGGCATTGGAAAAGGTAGAGGGGAGGACCCGGGTGCTGGTCGAGAATACGGCCGGAGCGGGCACCACGATCGGCCGGACGGCGGAGGAGGTGGGCGCCATCCTTGCCGGGGTTCCTCAACGACTCAAGCACCGCACAGGCTACGGCTTGGATACCTGCCATCTGTTTTCGTCGGGACACGATATCACCCGGTCGGAGGCAGAGCTCCGGAAAACTCTCGACCTGTTCGAGGAAGCAGCGGGATGTGCTCCCTCGTTCTTCCATTTGAATGACAGCGAAGGGGCGCTGGGATCGAACAAGGACCGTCATGTGCTTATCGGGCAGGGCAAGATTGGGAGCGAGGCATTCCGGTGGCTCCTTCGGGACAAGCGGAGTGAGGGCATCCCCCTGATCCTGGAGACTCCACAGGAGCATTACGATATCCCCGATGACGACCCCTCCGCCGATCCGTACGATCTCGCCATGATGAGCCTGCTCGCGTCGCTCATGTAAGCACGTGGCTGGCAGGTCGCCCGGCCCCAGGGCTCCGCTTTTCGACGAACAGTACCCTACCTCTCGTGCCGCAAGCTCTTACCTCGCAAGCCTCCAGCCCTTCGATGCCGGCCTCGACAGCACTGTGCACCGCTTCTTGCGTAAACCCGGCCCCGGCGCACGCTCAATCGCGAAAGGGACCGGATCATTTCTTACCTGTCGAGTGGCTCAGGTTGGACCCAGCTCAGGAAGCCCAGCCGGGCATTTCTGACCTTGCTGGCGGCGGCGGGTTTTGCCGGCGCGTTGCTGCTGACGCCCAACGTTGAGTTTGCGGTGCCTACCATTGCCAGCGGGATCTCCGCGCACCCGCTGATGCTCCGGCGCGGCGCCGGCGCGGCAACCAGGGTTCCCATCGATAGCACCACGTGGGAACGGGAGGTCGTCGCCCGCTACGATCATCTACCCCTGGCGCAGATCCTCAGTAACTCGGCCGACCCGGCAATGGCCAACCGGGTGGCCCGGGCAATCGTGAAGGAAGCGCGAGAACTGCAGCTGTCGCCCAGCCTCCTCGCCGGCGTTCTGCTGACGGAGAATGCCCGGCTGGAGCCGGAGACGGTGAGCAATCGGGGCGCCGTTGGATTGATGCAGGTGATGCGGTTCCACGCTGGGGTCTTCGACTGTGATTCCGACGACCTGCTCCAGGTCGAGGCGAACATCTGCCACGGCGCTCGCGTTTTTGCCAGCTATCTGAAGCGAACCAGAGATGTGCGCTCGGCGCTGCTGCGCTACAACGGATGCGTGAAGACCAGAGCAACTCCCAGCTGCCGCCGCTACCCGGGAAAGGTCCTTCGGCAGGCCGACCAGATCAGGCACCAGTTACTGCTCTATTTGCCGCGGGAAAAACTCAGCAGCATTGGGACCTCGTCGCCGGCGCTGTGAGGTGAAGCGGTGTGAAATCAAAACGGCCCCGAAGGGCCGTTTTTTTGTCAGCTTGCCTGGGGCGTATCGTCTGCCGGAGGCATTCCGGCCCGGCTTTCCGGCCTCGATTCCTCGACTGTGCCTTCGCGGCCCTGACGGAAGCCGCCTCGCTGAAACCGATCCCACTGATCGCCGGCGCGCCGCCGCATATCGGAGGCTGCGTCCTGCACCCGGGAACGCACCGGAGCGGCCCGATCGCTGGTAAGAAAGTAGGTGGCAGCTACACCGGCCGCGAGCGCGACAATGGAGCCGAGCGGACTCGAGTCCTCATCCTCTCCGCTCAGATCGATTTCTCGAATTCGGTCTTTGGCTTTGGTCCAGCGCTCCTCCACGTCTTCCCATTCCTCACCGGCGTCCTCCCGGAGCTTGGCCAAACGCTGTTTCGCCCGTTTCCGAACATTGCTGCCCGCCTGTTGTACGTCTTCCAGGCTGTCCCCTACGCCTTCTCCGAGGGCCGCCAGACGTTTCCGCAGCAGCTTTCGAGTTTTGGTTCCAGGTTGAGGCGCGGCCAATAAGCCAATGCCCACCCCGAGGAGCGTGGCGAGAAGAAGCGAGCCGGCTCCGGATCCCCTCCGGTTACGAGCATCGAACCAAGGATCGAGCGGGTCGCCGCTCCCGCGCTGTGGTGAGGCCATGAATCCCCCAATCCCGCCCGGCAGGGGGCGAGCGTGATTGAACCGGATTGGTTCCGGATCTGCCAGTCCGAAACGTGGTAATCGCACACTAATAAATACCCCAGAGGAGCGAAACGTCTTGCATTACACAGTCTGAGGTCGAAAAACGCACCAATTTGCACTGCCACCCATCCGGTGCCCCGCTGCCTCCCTGCTGGCTCTGGAGCCGGAGATGGGGGCAGGAGCTCAGGACATAATGCCGCAAATTGATTGAGCTTACCAGTCCAGCTTCAGTCCTACTGCGCCGACAGCTCCGGGTAATCCCGAAATAAGCACGGAATTGGCACCCCAAGCGGCCAATCCCCGGAGCGGCCGGCAAGGCCGTTCGATCCTTTTCCCCGGGCCTGGACAGCGTGCCAAGTCCCACGAACCACAGAGTGTAAGCCATGTACCTCGTCGAACTCCGGCCGGGCAAGGAAGAACTCTATCGATCCAGCGACGAGCTCGCTCTGGCCATCCGCAATGGCGATGTAGACGCGCGCTCCCGGGTCTATCATCGGGCCACCGCCAAGTGGATCTCGATTACTCTGCATCCGCAATACCGGGCGATAGTTGCGGCGGCAAAGGAGGACGCAGGCAGCCGGCCGCTCCGCCGGGTCTGGGGCATGCTGAGCGGCGGGATCGGTGAACCGGGCCTGCCGCCACAACAGCAAGGGCCCGCGAACGGTCCCACCATTCAATACCGCTGGCGCCGGCCACTCGCGCTGGGTATCTCGGCGCTGCTGCTGATGTCCGGCATTCAACTGGCCTTTTCCGGACCGCGGCCTCAGTGGGGTAGATCCGGTCGGGTTGCCGCGGTAACTAGGGCGGTGCATAACACCCAGAGGGCAGTGCCGGCCGAAAGAACGGTTCAGCAGGACGCGTTGGGCGACGAGACGGCCAGCGGGCTGGTGTCCCTGGCCAGCAATACGACCGTGTGGGACGAGCCGGCAGACAGCGTGGAAACGGACAACATCGAGCCGAGACCGGCCAAGCCGTTACTGCCTCGCGCGCCAACCTTGCGCTCCAACTCACTGCAGGACGCGTTAGCCCCGGGCGCCGTCACCGCCACCGCAAAAAATTCCCTGCAGGGCGTCTTGGCTCGCTACACTGCCGCGCACGACGCCGCGCAAAGCCGGCTGGAGACGGGTATGCGAGTGGCCCGGCTCACCAAGATGTTTGCCGCATCACGGCTCAGCCCCGACGGCGGCATCACCGATACCCGGATGAGCCTGGCAGGTGCAGCCAACATCATCAGGGTGTACCGGCAGCAACAGGCGGCCATCGAGAAGGCCTATCAGGACACGGTGACGTCCCTGGCGCGGCAGCAGAGCTGGTCTCCCCGCAAGGTGCGCCAGTGGTATTCGCGGCCGCCGAGAAAGGAAGCGCCAACGCTCGAGCTGATCAGCGGCTCGCTGGTGTCCAGCTTTGACAGTCTTCTGGGAGTACTGAACGCGCAGGCGGGGGCCTACAAGATCCGGGGCACCGCTATAGCCTTCGAGGATCCGGCGGCAAGTCAGGCCTACGGTGCGTTGCGGCGGAAGATCAAAGCGCAGGTCGACGCCGCCGTAGCGGCCGGTGGTGCCACGTCTCCGGGTGTGACCGGTCTCCTGTTGCAGGCAATCGGAACCAGCTCGTTACCGCGGGAGACCTGAAGCCGAAAGCTCGTCCCGAAGCACCCTGCCAGGCACTTCTCTCATCGCCCGCTCGGCCAGCACCCGCTCGCCTCGGGCGATGAGTGTTTGTGCCGCTTCCTGGGGGGAGACACCGCGACGGCGGTTCCCGTGGTGGTCGGTTGCCAGGAGGTCCACCAGGCCGGCGGCGACCATTTTCCAGGCCAGCTGCTCCGAGCCCGGACTCGAGCCCTCGTAATGGCCGGTGAGGCTGCCCACATTGACCTGCAGCAGGGCTCCCATCTCCTGCCACGAGCGCATCACGTCGAGTGGCTCGTGCCCCGGTAGATAACGGTATCGTTCCGGATGAGCGATCACGATGTGCCGACCGGCATCCGCGGCTTCTCGCACCACATCATTGTGGTTGCCCTGCAGGTCGAAGCCGAACTCTACCAGCAGCGATCTGCCGGGAAGTCCCACACCATACCGCCGCACCACTCGTCGAAGCGCAGCGGCGTCGGGCGCCCATATTTCCTGACCCAGCCAGAGCTCGGGCAGATCCGTCCGCCCGCCGCCGGCGGTGGTGAGCTCGTCGAAGGCCCGTCGCTGGCGCCCCAGCTCGCGGTCCACGTCCGCGGAGGTGGCCAGGTGGGGAAGGAGCAAGTGCGGCGTGGTGACGACGGATCGTACACCCTCGCGGTAGAGTCCGGCCAGCGACTCCAGCGACTCGGCCACGGTACGGGTGCCGTCATCCACGCCGGGGACCAGATGGCTGTGCAGGTCGATGATGGGGAACGCGGGTTGGGTCTGCTCGGTCATGCAGCGAGTCTAAGGCAACGATCGGGCCAGCAACAAGGTGGTCCGGCTGAGGGAGGACGTGTAGTCTTCAGCACGCAATCACACGAGCGGAGTCTTACGTGAGCACGGCTCGACGCACCCACGGGTTTCGCGAATCGGTTATCAGGGGGATGACCCGGCTTGCCCGGGAACACCGGTCCATCAATCTGGCTCAGGGGTTTCCCAACTTTCCGGCCCCGGAGCTGTTGAAGGAAGCGGCGAAGCGGGCGATTCAGGACGACATCAATCAGTATGCGATCACCTGGGGTGCTCAGCGCCTCCGCGAAGCGCTGGCCCGCACATACCACCATTGGTACGCGATGAAGGTAGATCCGGAGCGGGAAATCACCGTAACCTGCGGCGCCACTGAAGCGATGATTTCCGTTCTGCTGGCCCTGGTGAATCCCGGGGATGAAGTCATCGTGTTCGAACCGTTCTACGAAAATTACGGGCCGGACACCATTCTGGCCGACGCGAGCCCGGTGTACGTCCCGCTCGAGCCCGGGTGCCCGCTGGACCTCGACCGC
>DATKJJ010000057.1:0-8431 GCA_035543695.1 Gemmatimonadales bacterium
CGGGTCAGTCTGGAGCGAGTTGCAGGACCACCAGCTCGAGTTTCGCCCCCATGCCCGAAGCAGCTCGATCCGGCAGATTCTCGCCCACCAGATCCTTTCCGAACGAAGGTTCTTCGCGGAGTTCATCGGATGGGAAGAGCCTCCGGTGGAGTCGCTGCTACCCACTGGAGAGCGACCTCCGGTTCAGGCCTACGTGGATCGAGTCGTCGCGCTGGCCCGCGCCCGGCTGCCTGCCCTGGCCCGGGAGGAGGAGAAGTTCTGGCTGGACGAGGTCCCATTCTTCGACGTGACCCGGCAGCGGATCTGGGTTTTCTGGCGACGGGTCCTGCACACGGCCCACCATCGAGCCCAGGTTGGCATTTGCCTTCGGCTGCTGGAAGACCGGGTACCTCCCACTTACGGACCGACTGCCGACGTCAGCTGGACTGGAGCCGATCCAACCAACACTCTGGACGCAGCGCGCCGGGCAGGGGCATAATGGAGGCATAGGAGTAATCATCCACGGCTTCGAAGAGAGGGATTCATGGCGGCAGACCAGCAGGGTGGCGCACTCAAGCCGGTGTCGCCCGCCCGCGTGGCGGAGGAGCTCAAGAAACTCAGCAGCCAGCGTAAGGAGGGCAAACTGGCCCCCGATGAATACGAGCACCGGTTCTCTCGCATGATCACGGAGTTGCGCGAGCGGCGGATCGATGGATCGAGGGCCGACATCCTGGGGACGCTGAAGCCGCTCAAGGAGCAGGGGATCATCTCTGATACCGATTGGCTGCGGCTCACCAAGCAGTTGGGACTGGTGTGAACCTGGCGCCACTCGACATGTCCGTTCCCGCTGGGGACGGACTGGTGTTGAAGGGCACTCTGACCTATCCGGATGAGTACGCAGGCGCGGCCTTTCCCCTCGCCGTGCTGGCCCACCAGTATCCCGCCACTCGGGATAGCTACGCACCTCTGATCGCCGATCTGCTCGATAGCGGTGTGGCCACGCTGGCGTTCGATCTGCGTGGGCATGGAGCCTCCATCATTTCGCCCAAGGGCCCGATGGTAATCGACACGCCGGAAGGCCTTACCCTCGAGGCATTCGGCCAGGCGTTCATGAGCAGTGCCGGCAAGGTCGGCTTCTCCCGCCTCGACAACGACATTCTGCGGGTGGTTTCCTGGGGGGCCAACCAGAACTTCATCGATGCCCGTCGCCTGGGACTGGTTGGAGCCAGCATTGGGGGGAGCGGTGTTCTGCTGGCGCTGAGCACGATTCCCGGCCTCCGGGCTCTGGCGACGGTGGGTGCCGCCGGGGCGCCGGCCATTAGCGATGACGCCGCCGATCGCATCAGGGCCAACCTGGAGGGGACCAGGGTGCCCTGTTTCCTGGCTTCGTCTCGCGAGGATCCATTCGACGGCGGCGGGAACGTCACCCGCTGGAGTGAGGGACTTGCCCACGTGAGCGGACGGCTGATTCCCGGTTCGGCACACGCCATGGCCATCTACTTCGATGTGCGGGACGAGCTCCTTCGATTCCTCCTGCCGATGCTCGGCGTCCAGTGATTCCCCGCCGCAAGCTCGGTCGCAACGCCCCTCAGGTGTCGGCTGTCGGGTATGGGGGGATGCACCTGTCGATTCAGGAGCGGCCCCCCGAAGAGCAGGGCGTGCGGGTCATTCATGCTGCCCTCGACGCCGGGGTGACTCTGATCGACACCGCCGACGTCTACTGCCTGGACGATCGGGAGATCGGTCACAATGAACGGCTGATCGCGCTGGCGCTGCGGAGCTATCGGGGGAGCCGGGACCAAGTGGTCGTTGCCACCAAGGGCGGAATGGCGCGACCGGGCGGACGCTGGGTCATGGCGGGTCGTCCGGAACAGCTCAGGGCCGCCTGCGAGCGTTCTCTCAAGGCGCTGGGGCTGAACCAGATCGACCTCTACCAGCTGCACACGCCGGACCCCTCCGTTCCCTTGGCCGACAGCGTTGGAGCTCTTGCCGATCTTCAGCGGGAAGGAAAGATCCGCTGGATCGGATTGTCGAACGTGTCAGTCTCCGAGATCCAGGACGCCGAGAGCGTGGTCGAGGTGAGCGCAGTGCAGAACCGGTTGAATCCGTTTTTCCGGGAGGCGCTGGAGGAAGGCGTGGTGCAGTACTGCACCGAGCACGGAATCGGTTTCCTGGCGTACAGCCCGATCGGGGGCGGGCGACTCAATCGCAAGCTGCCCGCGCTTCCGGTGCTCCGCCCTATGGCGAGTAGGCTCGGCGTCACCCCTCACGCGCTGGTTCTCGCCTGGGTGTTGGCAAGGTCGCCGGCGGTAATCGTGATCCCTAGCGCCCGAACGGTGGAGCATGCGGTCGACAGCACCACCGCGGGCGGGATCACGCTTTCCTCGGCCGACCTGTCGGCGATCACTACTGCAGAGTTCTCCCGGGCCTGATCAGGCCCAGCGCACCAGCGTTGCTCCAGCGGTAAACCCGGCGCCGACGGCGGCGAATACCATCAGGTCGCCCCGCTTGAGCTTGCCCTTCCTGACCGCAGCATCGAGCGCCAGAGGAAGCGTGGCGCCCGTGGTGTTGCCATAACAGGCCAGGACCGACGCGACTCTCTCGGATGACAGACCCAGGCGCTCGCCCACGGCATCCAGAATCCTCTGATTGGCCTGGTGGGGAACCAGCAGTGCCACATCAGCCGGAGTGAGACCGTTTCGCTGCAGGACCATCTGCACGCTTTCGACCATCTGGGACACGGCAAACTTGAACACCACCTTGCCGTTCTGTTTGAGGAAGTGCTGACGCCCGGTAACCGTCTCCACGCTGGGGGGATGCAGCGATCCGCCTGCCGGCATGAACAGGTCGTGTCGCCCGCTTCCATCCACCCGGTGATGGAAATCCAAGATCCCGAAAGTCGGTTCGGCCGGTTCCAGTAGCACAGCACCGGCTCCGTCCCCGAAGAGGACCGCAGTGGTGCGGTCCAGTGGATCGATGATCGAGCTCATGAGGTCCGCGCCCACCACCACCACCCGCTGATGCACACCGCTGGCAACCATCTGCGCACCTGTTGTGAGTGCGTAGAGAAAGCCGGAGCATGCGGCCGAAAGATCGAAGCCCCACGCCCGGGTAAGGCCAAGCTGATCCTGGATGAGACACGCGGTGGCGGGGAAGAGCATATCGGGGGTGACGGTGGCCACGATGATGGCATCGATGTCCCCCGGCCCGAGTTGGCGATCGGCCATGAGCCGGCGAACGGCTTCGGCTCCCATCGTGGAGGTGGTCTCGCCGGGAGCGCCGATCCGGCGCTCCCGGATTCCGGTGCGGGTGATGATCCACTCGTCAGAGGTATCGAGACTCTGCGCCAGCTCCGCGTTGCTGAGTACGCGTTCCGGCACGTAGATGGCAACGCCGGTGATCGCGGCTCGGCGCGGCTCGAAGTGCGGTTCTACCATGCCCGAATCTCTGCCTGACCGCGAACGGGCCGCAAGCGTCTTATATTTCGGCAATGCCCTTCGTCACTCGCCGGAGCACCATTACCGCCAACGTCGGCGGCGTCCCGATTGGATCCGCTCACCCGGTCGTGGTCCAATCGATGACCAACACCGACACTGCCGATGTCGCCGCCACGGCGGGCCAGATTGCCGAGCTCGCCCGGGCCGGAAGCGAGCTGGTTCGAGTTACGGTCAACAATGAGGCTTCGGCCCAGGCGGTGCCCGCCGTGGTGGACGCACTGGCGCGGATGGATGTGAGCGTTCCCATCATCGGAGACTTTCACTACAACGGCCATCTGCTCCTCACCAGGTATCCGGAATGCGCCCGGGCTCTGGCCAAGTATCGGATCAATCCCGGAAACGTGGGAGGAAAGCGGCGGGACGAAAACTTCCGGTCCATCGTCGAGGTTGCGCTGGCATACGACAAGCCGGTGCGGATCGGGGTGAATTGGGGATCCCTTGACCAGACGCTGCTCACCGCAATGATGGACGCCAACGCGCGCCGCTCGTCCCCCCGGGACACCCGGCTGGTCGTCCTGGAGGCCATGGTGGAAAGTGCCCTCCAGTCGGCGGCGCTCGCCGAGGCCACCGGTCTGGGGCACGACCGCATTGTGCTCAGCGCCAAAGTGTCCGGAGTGCAGGATCTGGTCGACGTGTATCGCATGCTCGCGGCCCGATGCGACTTTCCGCTGCATCTCGGATTGACCGAGGCCGGGCTCGGCGCCAAGGGGATCATTGCCAGCACCGCCGGTCTCAGCATTCTCCTGCAGGAAGGCATCGGCGACACCATCCGGGTGTCGCTGACGCCTGAGCCCGGAGGAGACCGGAGCGAGGAGGTCCGCGTCGCGCAGCAGATTCTGCAGTCGCTCGGCCTCCGCAGCTTCAATCCACAGGTTACCGCCTGTCCCGGCTGCGGCCGGACTACCAGCACCTTCTTTCAGCAGATGGCGCAGGACATTCAGGACTATCTGCGGGTAAAGATGCCGGTGTGGCGGAGTGAGCATCCCGGCGTCGAGGAGATGAAGGTCGCCGTCATGGGCTGTGTCGTGAATGGCCCCGGTGAATCGAAGCACGCCAATATCGGGATCTCGCTCCCCGGCACCTTCGAGGAGCCCAAGGCCCCGGTATATGTGGATGGCCGCCTCTTGGTGACGCTGCGCGGCGACGACATCGTGGCCGAGTTTCTGGGAATCCTCGAGGAGTATGTCTCTTCCCGATACGGCGTCGGGGCCGCGGAGCGGGTCTGATCGGTCTCGAGGCAACGCTCCGCGATCAGCCGCTGGCTGCAAGTCTCGCCCTGTTCGTCGCCGGCCTGGCCACCAGTCTTACTCCCTGCGTGTACCCGATGATTCCGATTACCGCCGGCATCCTGGGCGGGGCGGGTGCAACTGGACGCTCGCGCGGGCGCACGCTCGCGCTCACGCTGGTGTACGTTCTGGGCCTGGCACTGGTGTACTCGGTGCTCGGACTGCTGGCCGGTCTCTCCGGCACCCTCTTCGGCAGCGTCAGCTCGAGTCCCTGGGCTCTCCTGGTCATGGGCAACCTGCTTCTGGTGTTTGGCCTGGGACTATTGGACGTCTTTACCTTCGGCGTCCCCAGTCGAGTTGCCGCGTGGGCCGGCCGGATAGGCGGCAATTCGGTAGCCGGCGTCTTCGCGCTGGGCGCAACATCGGGGCTGGTCGCTGCCCCCTGCGGCGCTCCCGCATTCGCCGCGGTCCTCACATTCGTCAGTACCACCGGTAGCGCCTGGCTGGGGTTTCTCTATCTCTTCGTATTCTCCCTGGGCCTGACCGCTCTCTTGGTTGCGGTAGGAATATTCAGCGGAGTCGTTGCCGCGTTGCCCCGGGCGGGCGGCTGGACCCTGACTGTCAAGCGCGTGGGCGGCATATTGCTGGTGGGAATGGCGGAATACTATTTCGTACGAGCGGGGACTGTACTATGAAGACGCTGCTGCGAGCCGGGGCCATTGCTCTACTCCTGCTGGGGGGCAGCCGGCTCGCTGCTCAGGAGTCAGGTATCCCAGTTGGAAGCAAAGCGCCTGCGGTCAAGGTGAACGATCTCGATGGAAAGCCGGTGGACCTCGCTCAGTATATCGGAAAGCAGCCCCTGCTGCTCGAGTTCTGGGCCACGTGGTGTGAGCTTTGCGAAGAGCTACTGCCCCGGATTCGCGCGGCCCACGCGGCCTATGGATCGAAAGTGGAGTTCATCGGCGTCAACGTCACCGTCAATCAAACGCCTGAGCGGGTTCGCCGGTACGTGGACACGCACCAGCCCGGGTTCCGCACGTTGTACGACGATCAGGGCACCAGCATTCGGGCGTACAAGGTGCCTACCACCTCGTATGTGGTGGTGGTGGATCGGACGGGAAAGGTGGCGTATACCGGCACCGGCGGCACCCAGGATCTCGATAAGATTCTGCGCGGGGTTACCCAGGACTGAACTCTCAGGAAGGATTGAATAATGCGCGTTTCTCACCTTTCACTGGCATTCATCGGTCTGGCCATTGTACCGGCCGCGGCGGCTCAGAACCATCCTGGAACGGTCAAGGCCGTTCTCCAGACTGGACCGGATGTGGGCCAGCGCGCGCCGGATTTTTCGTTGCCCTGGGCCAGCCGGGACGGGGTAGGGCCGGTCGAATCTCCCTACCAGCTCGCCAGCGACCGCGGCAAGACCGTAGTGGTTGCCTTCTACCCGCGTGATTTCACGAAGGGGTGCACCGCCCAGTTGCGCACTTTCGCCGAACAGTACGACAGTTTGTTCGGGCCCAATGTGGTGGTGGTCGGGATCAGCGCGGATTCCGTAGGCACGCACAACCGCTTCGCGGCCAGCTTGGCGCTCCCGTTTCGGTTGCTGAGCGATCCGGAGCAACGGGTATCCAAGCAGTACGCCAGCAAGGATCCTGATGGCTACAATCGGCGCACCGTGTATGTCGTAGGCCCGGATGGCCGGGTCAAATTTCGGAATCTGAACTTCAATGCCCTGGATTCCAGCGACTTCGCCGAGCTGCGCGCAGCAGTGAAAAGCAGCACCCGCGGAACCTGACGAGCGTTCATCTCCCCTGAGGATGTATGCTGAAGCCCCTGGCCATCAGCGTGGCTGTTGCTTGCTGTGTTCCCCCAGTGCTGCGGGCCCAGCATCCCACCGGTGAGAAAGAGGCCCAGGCCTGGAGCCTGCAAGGGCTGAGGGAAGGCTATTGTGTCCGCTTCCTGGTCGAGCCGCGCGCCGCGGCTAAAGAGGTCAAGTCCGGTTTTCGCCCGGTTCCCGCCAATCAGGATCCCACGCTTCATCCCGCCATTCAGCAGTTGGTCCGCGATCAGCCCGACTTCGCCTCCTGGTCCGCGTCCAACATCTGCTTCTACTTCAGCGATGCGGTACAGGTCGGCAGCCACCGGGTCGCCGAAAAGAACCCCCGGAACCGGCAGATGCTTGCGGTGTGGACGCTCCCTACGCAGGACGGATCGTCAGGAGCTCGGCGGGATGCGGTATTGGGTGTCTACTCTGGTCGGAGTAATCTGATTCGCGCTGCCGAGACCGCCGGGGTGAAATTGCGGGAAGCTCACGTGTCTGTGGTCGACAGCGCCGACACCGGTACCGATATCTACACCATCAAGCTGGAGCGGACGTCACTGATCTGGCGGGGGCGCCCGGCCGGCGACAGTACCCAGGTCGACCGACCGATCGAGGAATCCTGGTCTTCTGTTCCCGGTACCCGCAGCGGCCCCTGGTTGGTTCGATTCAGCTTCCGTCCGCTCCGGACCCGGGGGCTGGTCGGGTCGCTCACGGTGCAGGGGAAGGGCGACCTCACAAAGTGGTTGAAGGCTTCGCCGATCCGCTTCGTCGGGCCGCTGTACCGCGGTGGGGCGGGGGAGCTCCAATTTCTGCGATGACGCAGCGGTAGTTTCTCCGCCTCTTCACCCGTTGGCTCTCCACGTACCGGCCTTCGTCCTTTCGCCTCTCGATCCCTCCAGCCGCCATTCCACCGTCTCTCCGACCCCTCCTTTCGCCGTTTTCGGCCTTCATGCACCTCCGGTCAAAACCCCATGTCGAAAGTGTTCATAATTAGAATGTCTGCATAAATAATTGGGCCCAAGCGACACTGTCTCCTTTCGCACCTGTTGGTTTAGGCCAACATGCTAATCCATCGGGGACAAACAACTTAGAAGTCAGAGTAAGGCGATGCTGTTGTCGAGGTATGAAGCAGATTGTGAGGTTTTACACTCAAATAAGATATTCACTTCCCGGGCTTTTCCACATGTGGAAATTGGGCTTTCGACGGCCCCTGCCGCGGTCTAGCATCCAATCGAGAGTGATTTCGTGATGCGGGGGTGACTGGTCTGCATTAGACTCCTGCCATGTCACGTACCTCTCTCCGCCGAACCAAAATCGTTGCCACGCTCGGCCCCGCTTGGGATACTCCGCCGAAGATGACTTCCCTCCTGGATGCCGGGGTGGACGTCGTGCGGATCAACGCATCGCATGGCACATCGGAGACGCGCGCCCGATGGATCCACGAACTCCGCGCGGTCCTCCAGGGGAGGCGCGAAGCCGCGGCTGTGTTGCTCGACCTGCAAGGACCCCGCATCCGGATCGGCGATCTCTCCACGCCCACTCGGCTCGAACCCGGACAGAAGGTGGTGTTCGCTCCTGAGGACGTCGCGCGGCCCGACGAGATCCCTACGACCTACGACGATCTCGCCCGCGATGTTCGGATCGGCGCTCGCATACTGCTGGACGATGGGCTTCTGGCTCTGGAGGTAAGAGGTGTGCGGGAACAGCGGGTGGAAGCGGTGGTGCACTATGGCGGTGAGCTCAAGGCGCACAAGGGAATGAATCTCCCCGGCATCGAGGTGAGCGCCCCGGCATTGACCGAAAAGGACATCGAGGATGTGAAACAGGCCGGCTCGCTCGGGGTCGATTACATCGCGCTCTCCTTCGTGCGCCGCCCGGAGGACCTCGAGCAGCTCCGCGGTCTGGTC
>DATKJJ010000058.1:0-2619 GCA_035543695.1 Gemmatimonadales bacterium
TGGCCTCACACCGGGAAACAACGTCACCGTACAGCTCGGCGCGGCTCGCCGACAGATCGTTGCGGTGCCCCGCACGGCCGTCGCCCAGGACGGCTACGCCCTGATCTGGGACAATGAGAAGACGATCCTTCGCCCAGTAACCGTCGGTGCCGAGCTGGGCGATGGCAGGGTTGAGGTAGTGAGCGGGCTCGCTGCCGGAGAGAAGGTCGTCCGGAGTGCGCAATGACGAGCGGCCCCAAGCTTCGCGACGATCTCGTGCTGGTGGAGCAGACCTACCGCGGGGAGCAGAGCTTCATCGTCAAGGATCCGGAGAGCCGCAAGTACTTTCGGTTCCGCCCGCTGGAGATCCGGGTGATGCAGGCTCTGGACGGCCAGCACACACCGGCCGCCGCCGCGGACCTGCTCCGGGCAAATGGCGTCCCGGTATCCCCAGCCGCCGTGGAGAAGTTCGCCGCCAAGCTGACCGGGATGGGACTCTGCCAGCGGACGCTGGCCGAGCGATCCGTCCTATTGATGGAACGGCTTCGCGCCGAGCGGCGGCGGCGGCTGAGTCCGAGAGTGTTTCAGGGCGATATCTTCCGGATCAGGTGGTCGGTCGGTGATCCCGATGAGCTGCTGAACCGCTGGTTGCCGCGTCTCAGATTCTGCTTCTCTCGCCCATTCCTCGGCCTCTCGGTTGCGCTGTTCCTGGTCTATTTCCTGATCGTTGCCATCCGGTGGTCGGAATTTTCCAGCGCACTGGCGGATCTCTACACGCTCAGAGTGGGCTTAGCGGATCTGGTGGTGCTGTGGCTGACCGGCACCGTCATTATCGCGATCCACGAGCTGGGTCATGGCTTCACCTGCAAATATTTCGGGGGCGAAGTGCATGAGATCGGTGCAATGCTGATCTATTTCGAGCCTGCATTCTTCTGCAACGTCAATGACGCCTGGACCTTTCCGGAGCTGCGCGCACGGCTCTGGGTTACCGCAGCCGGTTCCTGGATTCAACTGGTAGTCGCCAGCGTCGCGGCCATCATCTGGTGGGCCGCCAATCCTGGCACCCTGGTGTCGCAGGTGGCGTTTGCCGCGGTTCTCATCGGCGGGCTCACCACCATCCTGATGAACCTGAATCCGCTGATCCCGCTGGATGGCTACTATGCGCTGAGCGACTATCTCGAGGTTCCCAACCTGCGGCAACGCGCCGGACGCCATCTCTCCTGGCTGATCAAAACCCGAGTGTTCCGTCTGGATATGCCGGAACCTCCGGCCGACGAGCGGGAGCAGCGCATCTTCCTGATCTATGGCATCCTGGCGGCCGGATACATCACCCTGATCCTGGCCTTCTGTGCCGTCAACACCTATGGCTGGCTCAGCCGCACGCTCGGCAGCATCGGAACCCTGATCTTTGCGGGGATGGTATTGCTTGCCCTCCGGCGGCAACTCCTGGCTGGGAAGGATTCATTGGCAGCCGTATTTCGCAAGCTGACGACTCGGCTGAGATCCGCCCGGGTTCGGTCGCGGCTGCTGGCCGGTGCCGCCGTGGTGCTCATCCTTGGCTGTCTGATCCCCTGGCCGATCACGGTCTCCGGCCCTTTCACGGTCTGGAGCGGAGCATCGCTCCCCCTGACGGCACCGGACAGTGGGATGGTCGGTCAGGTCAATGTTCGTGAGGGAAGCCGGGTGGAGACCGGGAGCCCACTGCTTCGGCTTCGCAGCTTCGGCTTGGAGCGGGAGGCGGTGGTGCTTCGTCGGACGGTCGATTCGCTGTCTCTGGTGATTGCCAAGGCCAGGGCTGCGGATCGGTCTTCGGATGTGGCTGAGATGGAGGCGCTTCAGTCTGTCGACGCAGCCAGGCTGGCAGGACTGGACGATCAAATCCGCGCTTTCAGCATACGGGCGGTAAGTTCGGGCATAGTTCTCACCCCGAGGCCGGAAGAGCTGGCGGGCCGCGGAGTCTCCCGGGGAGAGGTTCTCCTCCGCCTGGGGCGAGTCGACAGTCTCGAAGTGCGGATCTCCCTCAAGGGGGCCGGGGCGAGCTCGGTTGTATCCGGCCAGCCTGTCAGCCTCCTCCCCAACACCATGGCGGCAGAGGCGCTGACCAGCAACATTCTTCAGGTATCCACCTCCGCCGAACCGTCCCACTCGCTGGAAGGAAGGGTGCGGCTGGCGGCACGCGACCCCTGGCGCCCGGGGATGAGCGGCCGGGCCAGAGTCACGCTGCGTCAGTCCAACCTCTGGGGCGCCCTCTGGTGGTCCATCCGGCGCGAGATCCGCAGCGATATCCTCCTCTGACCTGCCGACTTGCGCGGATCGGCCCTGTGTTACAACCATATAGCATCTAGTTTCAGGAGCCCTAGCTATTCGGCGCGATATGTTGACCCTGGTGCGCCAGGCCTTTGACGGTCGTTACCAGGTCGAAAGTGAGATCGGCCGGGGAGGGAACGCGCGCATCTTTCTGGCCCGCGACCCCGAAGGCCGCCAAGTCGCGCTCAAAATCCTGCATCCAGAGCTCCTGGTCAGCGTGGCCGCCGACCGCTTCCTTCGGGAGATCAAGCTCGCCTCTCGGCTCAACCACCCTCACATCGCGCGACTGCTGGATTCGGGGGAACGCGACTGGCTGGTCTACTACGTGATGGA
>DATKJJ010000059.1:0-5939 GCA_035543695.1 Gemmatimonadales bacterium
CGGACAACGTGAATTCCATGGCCGGCAACCTGACCGCCCAGGTCCGGAACATCGCTCAGGTCACCACCGCCGTGGCCAACGGCGACCTGTCGAAGAAGATCACGGTGGACGTGAAGGGTGAGATCCTGGAGCTGAAGGACACCATCAACACGATGGTGGACCAGCTCAACGCCTTTGCCTCGGAAGTGAGCCGAGTCGCCCGAGAAGTCGGCACCGAAGGCAAGCTCGGCGGCCAGGCCTACGTGAAGGGCGTGGCCGGCACCTGGAAGGACCTGACCGACAACGTGAACTACATGGCCGGTAACCTGACGGCCCAGGTCCGCAACATCGCCGACGTGACCACCGCGGTGGCCCGCGGCGAGCTGAACAAGAAGATCACAGTGGACGTGCAGGGCGAAATTCTCGAGCTGAAGAACACCGTGAATACCATGGTGGACCAGCTCAACTCCTTCGCCTCGGAGGTGACCCGCGTGGCCCGCGAGGTCGGTACCGAGGGAACCCTGGGCGGCCAGGCCCAGGTGACCGGCGTCGCCGGAGTCTGGAAGGACCTGACCGACAACGTGAACTCGATGGCGGCCAACCTCACGGCCCAAGTGCGCGGCATCGCCAAGGTGGTGACGGCGGTCGCCAACGGCGACCTGAAGCAGCAGCTCCGGGTGGAGGTAAAGGGCGAGATCGCCACCCTGGCCGATACCATCAACTGGATGACGGAGACACTCGCCACCTTTGCCGATCAGGTGACGAATGTGGCTCGAGAGGTCGGCATCGACGGCAAACTGGGCGGCCAGGCCAGGGTGCCGGGGGCCGCCGGCATCTGGCGCGACCTCACCGGCAACGTGAACCAGCTGGCCGCGAACCTCACCACCCAGGTCCGAGCCATCGCCGAAGTGGCCACCGCCGTGACCAAGGGCGACCTGACCCGGTCGATCGCGGTCGAAGCCCAGGGTGAGGTTGCCGAGCTCAAGGACAACATCAACGAGATGATCCGGAACCTCCGCGACACGACGCGGAAGAACATGGAGCAGGACTGGCTCAAGACCAACCTGGCCAAGTTCAGCCGGATGCTGCAGGGCCAGCGGGACCTCGGCGCGGTCTCCCAGCTCATTCTGTCGGACCTGGCGCCGCTGGTCACCGCTCACCACGGCGTCTTCTATGTGGTGGAGCCCTCGAACGAGGAGGCCACGCTCAAGCTGCTGGCGAGCTACGCCTACAACGACCGCAAGCACGTATCCAGCGAGTTCCGGCTGGGCGAGGGCCTGGTGGGGCAGTGCGCCATCGAGGGACGGATGCTGATCATCAACCAGGTTCCTCAGGACTACATCCAGATCAGCTCCGGTCTGGGTGGGGCGCCGCCTCGCAGCATCGTGGTGCTGCCGGTGCTCTTCGAAGGCGAGGTCAAAGCGGTGCTCGAGCTTGCGACCTTCGACCAGTTTGACGAGATCCGGCTCACCTTCCTGGAGCAGCTGGCGGAGAGCATCGGCATCGTGCTCAACACCATCGAAGCCAACATGCGGACCGAGGAGCTGCTCAAGCAGTCGCAGGCGCTCACCGAAGGTCTCCAGTCGCAGCAGGAGGCGCTGACCGAGACCAACAAGCGGCTGGAGCAGCAGACCCGCTCGTTGCAGAAATCGGAAGACCTGCTCCGGGCCCAGCAGGACGAGCTGCAGAAGACCAACCTGGAGCTGGAGGAAAAGGCCCACCTGCTGGCCGGCCAGAAGGCCGAGGTGGAGCAAAAGAACAAGGAGGTGGAACAGGCCAAGGTGGCGCTGGAGGAGAAGGCGGAACAGCTTGCTCTCATCTCGAAGTACAAGTCCGAGTTCCTGGCCAACATGTCACACGAGCTCAGGACCCCGCTCAACAGCCTTTTGATCCTCTCCCAGATCCTGAGCGAGAACGCCGACGGCAACCTCACTAGCCGTCAGGTCGGTTTCGCCCAGACCATCCACAGCTCCGGCTCCGACCTGCTCGACCTGATCAACGACATTCTCGACCTGTCGAAGATCGAATCCGGCACCATGGCGGTGGACGTGACCACGGTGTCCTTCGCCGAGGTGCGGAAATTCGTCGAGAGCACCTTCCGGCAGGTGGCCGACCTCAAGGGACTGGAGTTCGACGTCCTTCTCGAGCCCAGCCTTCCTCCGGCGCTACAGACCGATACTAAGCGGCTGCAGCAGGTGCTCAAGAACCTCCTGTCCAATGCATTCAAGTTCACCGAGCGGGGCAGTGTCTCGCTCCGCGCCCGGGTGGCGACGGAGGGGTGGAATCCGGAGCAGGAGATGCTGAACGCGGCCAACACGGTGATCGCGTTCTCGGTGACCGATACCGGCATCGGCATTCCCAAGGAGAAGCACGGCGTCATCTTCGAGGCCTTCCAGCAGGGCGACGGCACCACCAGCCGCAAATACGGCGGTACCGGTCTGGGCCTGTCCATCAGCCGGCAGATTACCCGGCTTCTGGGTGGCGAGATCAGGATCGAGAGCTCACCGGGAGAGGGCAGCACGTTTACCCTGTACCTCCCGTTGATCTATCCGGCGCAGCCGGTGGAAACTCCCTCGGTGGACGAAGAGTCGGGCAGCGGCAGCGGCCTCATGGTCGAGCCGAAGCCGGTGCTTACGGCCAGCTCCCGGGTGGTGCTCGCCCCAGTGGTGGAGCGGGCAATCAACGACGATCGCGCTACCGTCGAGGAGGGCGATCGGATCCTGCTGATCGCAGAGGACGATCCCAACTTCGCGCAGATTCTGCTCGATCTGGCGCGAGAACGGGGCTTCAAGGGATTGGTGGCCCAGTCGGCCGACCGGGCCCTGGCATTGGCCCGGGAGTATCAACCCACCGCAGTCACGCTCGACCTCCGGTTGCCCGACGCCGATGGATGGACCATCCTCGACCGGCTGAAGCACGACGCCTCCACCCGGCACATACCGGTGCACATCATCTCGGTAGAGGAGAACTGGCAGCGAGGGCTGCGGCTCGGCGCGATCGATTTCATGACCAAGCCGGCCACGAAGGAATCGCTCTCCGAGGCGCTCACCACGCTCCACGATTTTGTGGACCGGCCGGTCAAGCGGCTGCTGGTGGTGGAGGACGACCAGGCCCAGCAGCAGAGCATCGCCGAGCTGATCGGCGATGGGGATGTGGTCACCACCGCGGTAAGCACCGGCGCGGAGGCCCTGGAGGCGCTGCAGCGGGAGGCCTTCGACTGCATGGTCCTGGATCTCGGTCTACCCGATATGACCGGCTTCCAGCTGATCACTCGGGTCAAGGGCGAGATCGGGCTCCGCAAGCTGCCGACTATCATCTATACCGGGAAGCAGCTCACCAAGCGGGAAGAGGCGGAGCTGCGCCGGATGGCCGAATCCGTAGTGATCAAGGACGCACAGTCGCCCGAGCGGCTGCTGGATGAGACGGCGCTCTTCCTCCACCGGGTTACCGCGCGGCTGCCCGAGTCGAAGCAGCGCATGCTGGAGCAGCTCCACCGCACCGATCCTACGCTCACCGGCCGGAAGGCGCTCATTGTGGACGACGACGTGCGCAACATCTTCGCGCTGACCACCTTCCTGGAGCGGAGCGAGATGAAGGTGGTCTACGCCGAGAGCGGCAGGGACGGCATCGCTCGGCTGCAGGACACTTCGGACGTCGACGTGGTCCTGATGGATGTGATGATGCCGGAGATGGACGGCTACGAAACCATGCGCGCCATCCGCGAGATGCCGCGCTTCCGCAACCTTCCCATCATTGCGGTCACGGCAAAGGCGATGAAGGGCGATCGGGAGAAATGCATCGATGCCGGCGCGTCGGACTATATCGCCAAGCCGGTTGATATGGACCAGCTGCTATCGCTACTGCGGGTGTGGTTGTATCGATGAGCAGTCGGTCGGTCGGTCAGGCGGTCGGACGGTTAGCTCCGACCGACAGTGTCATCCAGCCGGTGGGGGATGGCACTGTTGATCCAGAGCTGGAATTAAGCACTGGACCGACCGACGGAGTGGCCGACCGGCCGACCGACGACCGGGTCAACATCCTCCTCGTAGACGACCAGCCCGCCAATCTGGTTGCCCTGGAGGCCATGCTGGAGGATCTCGGGCAGAATCTGGTCCGCGCCGAGTCGGGGCGCGAGGCATTGAAGCGGCTGCTGAATGACGACTTTGCCGTGATTCTGCTGGACGTGAAGATGCCGGAGATGGATGGGTTCGAGACCGCCGAGCTGATCCGGCAGCGCGACCGCTCCCGCCACACTCCGATTCTCTTTCTCACCGCGGCCGACACCTCCCAGACCCAGGCGGTTCGGGGATACGCCGTCGGCGCCGTGGACTACCTGATCAAACCGGTGGTGCCGGAGTTCGTGCGCTCCAAGGTGGCGGTGTTCGTGGAGCTGGCGAAGAAGAACGAGCTGCTCCGCCGCCAGGCCGCCTTACTGGCGCAGAGCGAGCAGGCGGCGCTCGAGCTGGCCGAGACCCGGGCCGAGCTGGTCCGGGACCTGGAGCACAAGAACCGGGAGCTGGAGAGCTTCAGCTACGCTGTTTCGCACGACCTTCGCGCTCCGCTCCGAAGGATCGACAGTTTCAGCCGGGCCATCCTGGAGAGTCAGGGAAGGCGGCTGGACGATGAGGGACGCAAGTTCCTGAGCCGGGTCCGAGAGGCCAGCCAGCAGATGGCGCAGCTGATCGACGACGTGCTGTACCTCTCCCGGGTTACCCGGAGCGACCTGCGGGACCAGGACGTAGACCTCAGCGAGGTGGCAGAGCTGGTGGTGAGCCGGCTGCAGGAAGGGCAGCCCAATCGGCGGATGGAGGTGAAGATCCGACCGGGAGTGGTGGTGACAGGGGACGGCCAGCTGTTGAAGATCGCCCTGGAGAATCTGCTGCAGAACGCCTGGAAATTCACCGGCCATCAGGCGGAGCCGCGAATCGAGTTCGGGGTAACCCAGACCTCAGGCGAGCCGACCTACTTCATCCGCGACAACGGGGCCGGCTTCGAGATGACCTACGCCGCCCGGCTGTTCGGCCCCTTTCAGCGGCTGCACTCCCAGCAAGAGTTTCCCGGGAACGGCATCGGGCTCGCCACGGTTCAACGCATCATCCATCGCCACGGCGGGAAGGTATGGGCCGAAGGCTTGGTGGGGCAGGGAGCGACCTTTTACTTCACCCTGGGGCGCGCACGCTCCTGATGGTCGACCGCCAGCTGCCGTTCGCGCCTTGCCTTGACGATCCCGCAGCTGTCGGGGGAGTGAGGCTCGCTGACCGGACACTCTCGGGCCGGCTTGTGCACCACGAGCTCGGGCGGGACGGGGTCTAGCGCGGCGGCCTCGGGGCGGGGGAGGCGGGCTTTGCCAGGGCCTCACTCACCTTGGTAAGCAGCTCGTCGCGAGTGAAGGGCTTTGCCAGGAAAGGTACGCTCAGCTCGGTTAGCCCATGCTGGGCCAGCACCTCAGCCGGGTGGGCGGACATGTACAGCGTCCGCTGTCCGGGCCAGCGCTCCTGGATTCGCCGGGTTACCTGGACGCCGTCGAGAAGCGGCAGAATCACGTCCACGATGACCAGCTGGACTCCTCCCTTTGCAGTTTCCAGCACCTCGATCGCCTCTTCGCCGCTCTCGGCTTCGAACACTCGAAAACCCCATTCGGTCAACAGCCGGTGCGCCATGCGGCGCACCGTCGGGGTATCGTCGACTACCAGGATGCTGGGGGCGCTGCGAACATCGGGGAGGACGGTCATGAGACCACCAGAGAAAACACTATTGGTTGCCTCCGGTACTGTCAGATCCGCTGTCGCTGGTGGTGCTCGAATGGTTCATGGAGCGCATCTCATACGTATCACCTCTGCAGTTCGTCGGACGACTCACTTCCACCCGGCGAACGTAGTGTAACTGGTGGCCTCAGGACGTGATCGCAGTCACTCGTCCGGATCGGCCTCCTTACGATCACGACGCTCCTCGAGCCGGGT
>DATKJJ010000060.1:0-2683 GCA_035543695.1 Gemmatimonadales bacterium
GTCGGAGCTCCGCACGTTCTCCATGGGCATCCCGTACCGTGATCTCAACGAGCTGCCGGCCGCGGCGGCGGTGGCCGCCAAATACGGAACTCAGCACTTTGCCGAAGAGGTAACGCCCAGCGTGGTCGAGGATCTGCCCCGTCTGGTCTCGGCGCTGGACGAGCCGGCCGACCCGCTCTCGATCTGCCTGCTGCACCTGGCCCGTATGACCGCCCGCCACGTGAAGGTGGTGCTCGGCGGCGACGGCGGAGACGAGCTCTTCGGTGGGTATGATCGCTATGCGGCCGACCGCTGGCTGGATACCTACCGCGCTGTTCCGGAGGTGGTGCGCAACGCGGTTTCCACTCAGGTCCTCAAGCGCCTGCCGGATCAGTTCACCTTCAAGAGCTTTACTCACAAGCTCCGCTGGGTGGACCTGATGGCGCGGAAAACTGGGGGAGAGCGTTACTCCGAAAGCCTCCAGTTTTTCTGGTTCAACGAGGCGCACCGGGCCGAGCTGTATGCGCCCGAGTTCCGGAAGCAGCTGCGCGACCGCAGGCCCGATGCCTGCCTCCTGGAGCTCTACGCGGCACCCAACGCCGACGCCTCGATCGACCGGATGATGTACGTCGATGCCATGTCGCGGCTCCCGGGGCAGTCGCTCACCATTCTGGACCGGGCGACGATGGCCTACAGCCTGGAGTCGCGCTCGCCCTTCCTCGATCCCCGGTTCGCCGAGTTCATGGCCCGGGTTCCCACCGGACTCAAGATCAAGGGCCGGCAACTCCGCTACCTCGAGCGCCGTCTCGGCGAGCGCTACCTGCCACCCGAAGTGCTGCGGCGGAAGAAGCAGGGGTTCGCCTCGCCGCTGATGTACATCCTGGAGGGAGAGGTCCGGGCCCTGGCGCCCCGGCTGCTGCTCGACAGCGAGCTGGTGCGGGCCGGGTACCTCCGGGCCGAGCGAATGAAGCAACTGGTGGACGAGCACCTGACTCGGCAATACGACCACGGCAACCGGATCTGGCTGCTGTTGAGCGCGGAGGTCTGGTACCGCCGGTACATCAGCCGCCGGTCGGAGGCCGATCTCGAGCTGGAGATATCCGAGCGCATGGCGGAACCCACGGCGGTGGCAAGCGCCTTATGAGCTCGAGACTGGAGTCAGCCCCGATCAACCAGCCGGCGCCGGGGAGGGACACGGCAGCGCAGCTCCTGCTCTCGTCCTACGATTGGGAGAGCGATCGGGAGACGATCACGCTGGGTGACGCCATCCAGCGCTTCCGCGACGTCAACGGCTACGTGGGCCTGCCGGTGCCGGCCAAGCCGCACTTCCTCAAGCTGTTTCGGAAGCTGATCAACGGCTCCCGGCCCCCGGAGGAGATCTATCTGGTTCACGATGCCTCCCATGTGCTGACCGGAACCACCTTCACCCATAACGAGCCGCCGCTGGTGTTGCTGGCGGGCGAAGCGGCGGAGCAGGGGCTCTACTTCGCCTCACGCGGCGTGCCCAAGGCGGCGGGCTGGATTCTGTTCTACGGTGGCGCCTTCGTCGAATGCGCTCGGCGGATTGCCTCGTTCCGGCAGGTGGGTCGCGGCATTCAGGCCGGCATCTTTAACCGGGCCTACGACCACGCCCGGCGGACCCGGCTTAACAATCTGTTCCAGATTCCGGTGAAGGAGCTTTGGTCGGTGCCGGTGGCAGAAGCCCGGCGGCGGCTGGGTATGCCGGAGCAGGGAGTTGCGGCGGAAATGTACCGCAGCATTACTCTCGCGCCGGGCATAGCGTCGGCGTTGCGGAAGGAGTGGAGAGGATTTGGAATAGAGCGGTAACGGAGTTCCACCCACCTGCTTGGAAGTCCCTTCCAGCTCACATCGTCAACAGTTCAGGCGTGCACCTCGGTTGGCTCGTCGGCCAGGGCGCCGCGGAGCATTTCGCGGAGCTCGGGCGAATCTTGGTGCCCATGCTCTTCGATGGCGTGGCGGGTCGCAACAGTCAGCACTTCTTCTTCGGTACCGGCGATGGTGATGCTGCAGTTGCGCTCACTCGGTATCCGGCGACAATCGATCATCTTGCGGGAGCTGGCCATGGAGACCTCGACTGGTTTGGGGTGATCGAGTATTAAGCCCGGTCCCTCTCGGCGCAAGCGCACAGCGATCATGAATTGCAAGATCTGCTCGACGGCGTGGGTGAGATTCGAACTCACGGAACCCTTACGGGTTCGGCGGTTTTCAAGACCGCTGCATTCAACCACTCTGCCACCACGCCCGGGCCGAAAATTCAGCGAAGGGTCCTTCCCGCGCAAGCGATCCAGCTACAAGTCCAAGTTTTCAGTCGGGCAGATGCGAGTCTCAGCGCCAGCGCGAATCCCATCGAGACAAACGTGTCCCCCTGACACTACATTGGGACGGGATCGTAGGGGCTTGAGTCGGATGCGGACCACTCTTTTTCTTGCGGAAGGATGATATGCGTTTCCCGCTTGTCCTGCTTCTCAGCCTGGTCCCCGGTCAGCTCTGGAGCCAGGAACCGTCGCACCTGGGAGTGCGGGTCCGGGTCATCGATTCGATCCCAGGCCCCGAGAGCGTCGCCGTCGGCCCCGACGGGGCCTGGTACGTCAGCGCCTTCGGCAAGTTCGACAATGGGGCCGACGGGGCGGTGTACCGGGTCGATCCGGACAAGGGCACTCGCGAAGTCTACGCCGGCGGACTG
>DATKJJ010000061.1:0-3388 GCA_035543695.1 Gemmatimonadales bacterium
CGAGGATAGTTGTGAGTGACGGTGAGGATCCGAAGGCGGCTATCTCCCGAGGGCATCGCGGTACCACCCCTCGTACACCTGGGCCACGTGATCCGGCGCCAGCCTGGTACGCCAGGCCTCTCCAACCAGCCGGCTGGCGGCCAGGGCGTCGCGATCGGCGTGCAAGCTGAGTACGCACTCGGCCAGAGCATCCGCAGCCGGCAGGCTCAACCGGCCGGCCCCGGATTGAGGGACCACATCCACCGGTGCCCCGCTGTCCCAGCAGGTCACCACCGGTACCCCGGAGATGAGCGCCTCCTGGGCCGTAACCGCTGAGAGCTCACCCTGGGTGGTCAGCAGCATGAGGTCGGCCCGTGCGAGATGGCCCAGAGCCTGGTCGGGGGGCATCGCGCCCACGAACCGGACCAGCTCCGAAACACCGAGACGCCGCGCCTGCTGCTGCAACGCGTCACGACGGCGACCCTCTCCTATGACTGTCAGCGGAAGCTTGTGACCGCGGGAGGCGAGCATCGCTACAGTCTCCAGAGCCAACCCTACTCTACCGGCCTCGTCCAGTCGGCCCATCACCACAGCACCGGAGCCACCTCGAGTCCAGGGTCGCCCCCGACTCTCTATGGGCAGGGGGTGGACATGCTCGGTTCCGACAAAGCGGCCGGTCAGGTTTTGAACTGTCTCGCCGATGGAACGGGAGACCGCGGTGACCAGGGAAGTCCGACCGAGGAGGCGCCGGGCGGCAGCTCGAGCGAGCCGCGAGCTTCGCATCAGGCCGGCGTCGGTGCCCTGGAGTGTGAGCACCTGGGGAACACCGGCCGGAGTGGCCAAGCCCGAGGGCATCCACCAGTGGGCGTGTACCAGATCGGCTCCGGCGGACACTTCGCGTTCTGCCGCGGGCCTCAGACGGCGCCAGAGCCGCAGCAGAAGCTCCCATCGGCGAGGGCTCCTGAGCCGGGCGGCAAAGGCGTCCTGATCGAAGATCGTCTGACCCAGCCGGTTGGAGATCCCGACCCGCCGTATCGGGATGCCATCCTGCTCGGTTCGCTCGGCAGGGTCCTCACCCAACGCCACCACGCGCACCGATACACCCCTGCGCACCAGTGCCCGGGCGAGCGTGGCGAGTGCGGCGCCGGAATAATCGCCTGGCCAACGGGGATAATTGTGGGTCAGGAATACGACCCGCACCGTTCAATCCCGGGGGTCGTGTTTTTCGATCCGGGCGAGCTCCCGGGCGATGTCCCGGGTCTCCTCTCGCATACCTGCGATCATCTCGCCGAGGAAACCAAAACCGAACAGCACGATCCCGCTGATGACCATGGTCTCCACCAGGTTGAGCAGTGGCCGCAGTCCAATGCCGTACCCGAACCGGAGCACCAGCGCGGCAATGCCGGCGAGAAAACCGATGATAAACAGCAGGGCGCCGCCGACGCCGAAGAACATCATCGGCTTTCGGCCGAAGCGAAGCTGGAACCAGACGGAGACCAGATCGAACATGCCCACCGGGATCCGCCGCCAGTTGAACTTCGAGGTGCCTGCCCGGCGGGGATAGAGCGGCACCGGAAGGGAGGTCAGCCGGTAGCCGTCAGCGGCGGCGATCACCACCATATACCGGTGCCAGTCCGGGCGCAGCGGCACACCCACCATCACCTCCCGGCGGTACGCTTTGACCGAATTCAGATCGGTAACCCGGACGCCGAAGAGCCAGCGGCAGAGCCCGTTGTACACCCGGGAGACGAACGCCTTCTCGTATTTCCCCTGCTTGGTGCCGGTGACGATATCGGCCCGGTTCTCCAAAATCGGCGCAACCAGGCCGGGAATGTCCTCGGGGAGGTACTGCAGATCGGCGGGATAGAACACGAAGATGTCGCCCCGGGCGACATCGCCGGCCGAACGGAGAGCATCGGCTATGCCCCGCTGCCGCCGGTGGGTAACAATTTCCAGGAAGGGGTACTGCCGCTGCAGCTCGCGCAGCACCCGGTCGGTGGCGTCGCGGGAACCGTCATTGACCACGATGACTTCGAAGGAAAAACCGGCTGCCCCCAGGGCCTGGGCACAGCGCTGGATAAACTCCGGAAGATTGTCGGCCTCGTCCTTCGCCGGAACGAGCACGCTGACATCCAGCGTCTCGACCGAGGCAACGGTCATACCCGTTTCCGCATTCGGGCCGGAAGGATCCCGAGCTGGTCGCGGTACTTGGCGACCGTGCGTCGGGCTATCTGGATTCCCTGCTCCTGGAAGAGATGGACGATCTGCTGATCGGTAAGAGGCTTGGCGCTGTTTTCCTCGCCCACCATCTTCTCCAGCTTGGCCCGAATCGAGCGGGCACTGGCGTCCTCGCCGGAGGCGGTCGAGAGCGCACTGGAGAAGAAGAACTTGAGCGGCAGCACCCCCCGGGGAGTCTGGACGTACTTCTCGTTGGTGACCCGGCTGACGGTGGATTCGTGCATGTTGATCACTTCCGCGACCTCGCGGAGGGTGAGCGGCTTGAGATATTCGATTCCCTTCTCGAAGAAGTCGCGCTGCCGGTCTACGATGAAGTTCATCACCTTGAGCATGGTCTGCCGCCGCTGCTCGATGGCCTGAATCATCCAGTTGGCGCTGTTCATCTTCGAGGCGATGAACTCCCGGTTTTCCGGCGTCATCTTCTTCTTGTCGCGGGCGATCTCCTGATAGGAACGGCTCAGTCGCAGCCGCGGCATCCCGGTATCGTTCAGGAACACCTGATACCGGCCGCCAATTTTCTCGACGATCAGATCGGGAATGATGTAGCCGTCGCTCTGCTCCGAGTACTTGAGGCCGGGCTTGGGGTCGAGCCGGGAGAGCTGGTCGGCCGCGGCCTGAACCGCAGCCGGCTCCACGCCGAACCGCTTAGCCAGATCGTTCCATCGGTGCGCGATCAGATCGGGAAAGGCTTCGTTCACCAGCCGGTAGGTGAGTGAGGAGGTGTCCCCCAGCTCGACCAGCTGGATCAGGAGGCATTCGCGGAGATCGCGAGCACCGGTGCCGGAGGGGTCGAGCCGCTGGATGACCGCGAGCATGTCCTCCGCTTCATTCATGGTGTAAAAAGGCGGAGAAGACGGAGAGGACGGAGAAGGCGGCGATGTCGGCGCGGTTACGGCAGGGGCAGAGGCGGAGTTGGTCGAGCCGCTGAGCGGAGTACCCGGACCGAAATTCTCGAGATTCCCCTCTCCGTCCTCTCCGCCCTCTCCGTCTTCTCCCCCGTCTCCGTCTTCTCCCCCGTCTCCGTCCCTTTCAACGTGCCCGGCCATGAGCTGGTTGACCGAGCCCAAAATTTCATCCAAGGAGGCCGCGAGATAACCTTCTTCATTGATATTGCCCAGAAACTCTTCGGCCAAAAGCAATTGCCGGGGCGTCAGGGTCAGCATCTGAAGCT
>DATKJJ010000062.1:0-3068 GCA_035543695.1 Gemmatimonadales bacterium
CTTCGTGGGTGCCTATCCGTTCCGGCGAGTGCCCGGGACCTCGGTGGAGGCGGTGCTCCAATCCATGGACCGGATCGGCGTGGATCAGGCGTGGATCAGCCACCTGCCCAGTGTGTTCTGGCGCGACCCGGCTGAGGGAAACGCGTGGCTCTACCAGATTACTGACGACAGCGAGCAACTGCGCCCGGTTCCGGCGATTCATCCCGGGCTCAAGGGCTGGGAGCAAGCCGTTCGCGCGGCCCGGTCCCGCGGCGCGCCGGCGGTGAGATGTGATCCGACCTACTACGCGCTCGAACCGACCGGACCCGAGATGCGATCGTTGGTGCAAACCACTGCCGGTGAGAACATGGCGCTGATCATGGCGGTCCGTCTCGAAGACGCCCGGCAGCGCCACCCCAACGATCGCGCTCCCGAGCTGCCGGCAGCCGCCGTCAGGACACTGCTGCGGGGCGATCCCGGGCTGCGATTGCTCATCACCCACGCCGACCGGAGCTTCATAGAGGAGGTGCACTTTGGGTCCACCCCCGAGGAGTCCGCCCGGATCTGGTGGGATATATGCTGGATCTGGGGGCCCCCGGAGGATCACCTGGAGACCCTGCTGCGCACGGTTGGAGTGGACCGCTTTGTCTTTGGAACCGGCCAGCCGCTTCGGCTGCCGGAGAACAGCGTCGCCAAGCTGGACCTTCTCGCCCTGAGCACTGAGCACCGCTCGGCCATAGAGGCGGAGAACGCCATGACGCTGAGCCGGAGCTCGATCAAGAGCAAGACTCGCCGGGTGAAGACGTGACCGCAGAGATCAGCTCGTTGATCCAGCGTCTCGATGGCGCGCTCATCCCGGCGGTACCGGTCCCGTTTCGAGGCGGAGATCTCGATCCGGCTGCGCAGCGCTCATATGCCGACTGGATGGCAGGCCAGCCGATAGCCGGAGTGGCGGTCTGGGCCCACACCGGACGAGGCCCTCACCTCAGCTCCGAGCAGCGGAGGCTGGTGCTCGATACCTGGCGCGAGGCCCTGCCGGATCGCGTTCTGGTTGCCGGTGCCCGCGACATCACCATGGCCATCGAAGCCCGCCGGGGAAAGGCCGATGCGCTGCTGGCCTTCCCCCAGTCCAGCGACCCCGTTGGACATCACCAGCGGCTCAGCCGGGAGCTTCCGGTCATCGCGTTCTATTTGTATGAGGCTGCCGGCGGGGTGGACTACGACGACCGCACCTTGCACGCTATTCTCGACCTGCCCAACGTGGTTGGGATCAAGGTGGCTACGCTCGATTCCGTGATCACCTTCCAGCGAATCGCTGCAGTCCTCCGGGAGCATCCCGACAAGCTGCTCATCACCGGCGAAGACCGTTTTCTGGGCTATTCTCTTCTCCTGGGCGCGCGCGCGGCGTTGATCGGAATGGGCTCCGCTCTGCCGGACCTGCAGGCTGATCTGCTTCGCGCTCGGATGGCGGAGGATTGGCCTCGCTTCATCGCCTTATCCGAGCAGTGCGACCGATTCAGCCAGACCACCTTCATCGATCCCATGGAGGGTTACATTCGCCGCATGCTTTGGGCGGCCGCAGCGGAGGGTGCTCTCCCGCCAGAGGCCTGCGACGATCCGTGGGGACCCCCACTTCCAGCCGGTGAACGCGCGGCAGTCGAGCGCATGGTCCGCGATGCGCGAGCGACTCGAGCGTGATTTCGAGCGGTTCAAGCGCGAGCTACCTCGCGACTTCCCGAATTACGTCCGGGATGCCTACCGGATAGATCTCAGCGCCCGATACCTGGGCCACTCGCTTCCGCACCCAATCGGCAAGGGTTCGGGGCAACTCTCGCTCAATCTCGAGCAGCTGGAGACCGATCGGACGGCGGGCCTCGCGTTCGTCGTGCTGAAGACCGTGATCGCGGAGGACCCAGCTGGGGAGCGAGCGATGGCGGCATGGGCCATCCACGAAACGCGGATGAGAGTGGAGCGACGCCGGTCTCAAACCGGACGAGTGGGATGGACAGTCACCTGGAAGGGCCGGGGCTGGGACCGCTCCTTCGACGACTATCTCGCCCTGGTTCGTTCGGCCGGCGACCTCACCCGATCGGGAGAGATGGTTGCGGTGCCCTCAGTCAAGTATCACCTGCCCCGGCTGGACGAGCCGTTTCGATCCGGCGAGTATCGCCATACCACCGAGCGCATAGCGGAAGCGTGGGGCAACGACACCCTGTCGCTGGAGAAAGATTTCTCTCCCACGCTGGCGGGAGACGCCCTGGCCGATGAGCGCAACCAGATATTGCGGTGGCTACGGGAGGTTCCCGATCAGATTCGTCGAGGCACCGACCGGCCCGTCCGCCTCGCCCTGAAGCTGATGAACGCCCGTTTCGACGACGCCTTCCAGCTGGACATGCTGCGCGCCTCCACCTCGGCCGACGCGCTGGTGGTGTTCAACCGGCTGTGGGACACGGCGCAGGGCGTGGCCTACGGCGGCTACGATCTGAGCGAGCGCAATCTCCGGGTACTCGAGCTGGCTTCCCGGGGCGACGTCGCACTGCCGTCCCTGGTGGCCAGCGGCAACGTGTGTAGCGGCCGGATTCTCCTCGACTACGCCCGCGTCGGCTGTGAAAGTGTCCAGCTGCATACCTGCTTCCAGCTCCCGCTCTCGGAGTACCCCGCCACCAGCGGGTCTCGTCCCCAGCGTGCCCTGCATGCTCTGGTCTTCGACCCTAAAGAGGGCCTGGTAGCTGGAATGCTCGATCTCGAGGCAGAAGGTCAGCTCGAGCGGCGGGACGGAGAGCTCAGGTTCCTCGATCTGCAGAACCTCACCCGGGTATGAGCTCGCCGAGCACCAGCTCCGCGGCTCGCAGCTCCACCGGCTTCCGACTCGAGCGGGTCGAGCTCTATGAGCTGACCCTGCCGCTGCTGGAGCCGTTCATCATTTCTGGCGGCACCATGACCCATCGGCGTTCTCTGGTCGTGATTGTGTACGACGACCAGGGCAACCGTGGTTTGGGTGAGTCGCCTCCCTTCGAGCTGCCATTTTATTCCGAGGAAACGCTGGCGGGCGCCCGCCATCTGCTGGAGCAGGTGTTGATCCCCCGTCT
>DATKJJ010000063.1:0-3100 GCA_035543695.1 Gemmatimonadales bacterium
GGTTTCTGGAAACCTCCGTCCGCCCCAGGCCGTCGGCAGAAGAGCTGGAGCAGCGGGTAGCCGCGGCGGAAGGGGCCATCGGAAGGGCACTGGGAGGCGGCTCAGCCAGAACCAAGGCCCGGGAAGCTGCTCATCAGTTGCTCGAAGCAGTATTGGCGGGTCCCGGCCCTGCGCTCGAGCGGGCGCTGAATCAGCCGCCCTGGTCGGCGCGAGGCGAGTTCACCGCCATGCTGGACGCTCTGGCCGAGACGCTGGGAGACGCGGCTCGTGGTGCGGTGGGACAGGCGCCCCGCCATCAGCTGCCCCCATCGCTGTTGCGCCGCGGGGCTGCCGAGCCGATGCTGAAAGCGCTGGAGCACGTGGCCGATGCGCGAGAGGCGGCAGGGGGCAACGTCAACCCGCAGATTCTCCTGGCGGTTCTGGGCCGGGAACTGGCGGAGGTGCTGTGAAGCTCACGCACCTGGACGAGCTGGGCCGGCCCCGCATGGTCGACGTGGGCGATAAACCGGAATCCCAGCGCACCGCAACGGCGGAAGGCGCGGTGAGGATGTCCCGCGAGGCTTTCGAGCAGGTGGCGGCGCAGGCGGTGGCCAAGGGAGACGTGCTCGCCATTGCCGAAGTGGCTGGAACCATGGGCGGAAAGCGGGCGGGCGAGCTGATTCCATTGTGCCACCCGCTCGGTCTCGACCTGATCCAGGTCGACGCTCAGCTGGAGCCGGAGCTGCCGGGAGTGCGGATCACCGCGGTGGCCAAAGTCACCGGCAAGACCGGGGTAGAGATGGAAGCGTTGACGGCGGTTGCAGTGGCATGTTTGACGGTGTACGACATGGTGAAGGCCATCGACCGGGGCATGACTATCGAGGACGTGCGGCTGGTGAGCAAGACGGGTGGAACCCGGGGAGATTGGCAGCGGTCCGTAGGGTAAAGCCGGGCTTCTCACAAAAGAAAGGGGTAACGCGTGGCGAGACCCATCGATTACGGCGAACCGAAGCCGATGACCGCGGAGCGTATCCTGCTCCGGGGTGGTGTTCTCCTGGCTGCCGCTCTGGGAATCGGCGCGCTGGGCGGCTGGAACAAGGCGGTTCGGGCCGCGAGCGATCACGCTGCGCTTCCCGATGTGGGGATCGTCGCCCGTGAGCTGGGAAGCCTGAGCGAGCAGCTCGAGGCGGCCAAAGGCGAAACCACCGTCATCAAGCTGCAGCTCGAGCGGGCCAACGCCATCCTGGACAACTCGACCCGCTATCAGATTCCCGCCGACCTCTCGGCGGCCATCTACGACATCGCCCTGAGCGAGGGGATCGACCCCTCACTGGGATATCAGCTGGTCAAGATCGAGAGTCAGTTCAACAAGAACGCCAAGAGCAACATGCGGGCATACGGCTACACCCAGCTTCAGGTGGAGACCGCCCGGTTCTACCAGCCGAATATCAAGGAGAAGGATCTCTACGATCGGGACACCAGTCTGCGGCTGGGCTTCCGGTTCCTCAACGAGCTGCTGGCCCGGTTCCATTACGACGTCCATCTGGCGCTGCTGGCCTACAACCGGGGACCGAAGCGGGTAGATCAGATCCTGGCGCAAGGCGGCAACCCCGCGAACGGCTACTCCGACGCGGTGCTGAAGGGCTATCGGCCGATCGGCTCCCCGGCCAACCGTTAGCCCGGGATCTTGAGGGCCACGCCCGCCCGCAAGGTGGCGTGGTCGCCCAACCCGTTCGCTCTCCTGAGGGCCTGGATCGAGACTCCGTAACGTCTCGCCAGGCCCTCGAGCGTTTCCCCTCGCTGCACCACATGAGTGCGCAACCGCGCGTCCACCTCGCCGGACTGCGGCGCAACCGGATTCGCTGCGTCGGGTGACACCACCCGAAGCTTCTGGCCGATCCGGATCCGGCCGATCCGGGCGAGATTGTTCCAGCTCTGGAGCTCCCGCTGGGTCACTCCATACTCGTCGGCGATCTCCGAGATGGTCTCGCCCCGGCGCACCCGGTGGAAGGCTGCGGTGCTGGTGCCCGCCGCGACCACGCGCTCTGCCACCCGGCGTGCCACCCGGGTCGAGGGAATGCCCCCGGTCGGCACCACCACGCGTTGGCCGATGCGGACCCGTCGCGGATTCAGCTTGGGATTGGCCGCGAGCAGCATGGTCTGGTTCACGTGATATCGCCGCGCGATGTGCCCCAGAGTCTCACCCCGCGCCATGAAGTGCTCGATGAAGGTGACCCGCTGCCGCGCGGGCAACACCGCGTAAGCCGCCGCCGTGCCCTCCCCCCGGCCCGCCGGCAGGCGCACGACGGAAGCGGTGCCCGGTGGCGTGGTGAGCCGGAGGTACTGGGGGTTGAGCTCCCGAATGGCGGCGACGGTGGTGTCGGCCAGGCGGGCGACTACGTCCAGCCCGGTCATGTCGGGAACCACGATCGAGTCGTATGCCGCAGGCTCTGCCGGAGCGACCCGAAAGCCGTAGCGTTTGGGTTGCTTGGCGATGAGGGCGGCGGCAATCAGCTTGGGCACGTAGTCCTTGGTCTCCCGGCGGAGGAGCTTGGTATCGTAGAGCCGGAAGAAGGTCGCGTCGGAGTTGATCGAGTCGCTTTCCTCATCGGGCAGCCGGATAATTCCGCGCGACACCTTGCCCGAGCCCGCGTTGTAGGCGGCGGCGGCGAGATACAGCGACCCGAAGCGCCGGTTCAGATCGGCCAGATGTTTAGCCGCCGCATCGGTGGCCTTGTACGGATCGCGCCGCTCATCCACCCAGGAATCGACCCGCAGGCCGTAGCCCTTGCCGGTGCGCTTCATGAACTGCCACATGCCGACCGCCTTGGCCCGGCTGGTGGCGGTGTTGGAGAAACCGCTTTCGATCAGCGCCAGATAGACCAGGTCACCCGGCAATCCTTCTCGCTGCAGCCGCTCCCGAATCATCGTCTCGTACCGGGGAAGACGGGTCAGCCAGATGTTCATTCGCTCCCGGCCACGGTCCTGAAAGAAATCCAGGTAGTACTGCACCCGATCGTGACTGTTGTAGGTCGCGACATCGATATCCCAGGTCACCGCATCCGCCGCGTTGGCTCCGCCCGGGATCGCCTCCGCCGCATCATCCCCGCCGCCATCGTTT
>DATKJJ010000064.1:0-7950 GCA_035543695.1 Gemmatimonadales bacterium
CTCCGCGATGCCGGGGAGCTGGCCCGGGCCAGAGGCAACCCTGTGGTGAACGATGCCCATCTTCTGGCAGCGCTGCTGGCGCAGGATGAGGGGGTAGTTCAGCCACTGCTGCAGAAGGCAGGGCTCAACGTGACCGCTGTACGGCAGGAGGTGGAGCGGGAGATATCCCGATTCCCTACCCAGGCGGGTGGAGCGAGCGAACCCAGTTTTAGCCGGGAGATCCAACGGGTATTCGATCGAGCCGATGCCGAGGCACGGAAGCTGGATGATGCCTATGTCAGCACCGAGCATCTGCTGCTGGCGATGGCCGAAGAGAAGGGCACCACGGCCCGCGCCGTACTCAGCTCGCACAACATCTCGGCCGACGACCTACGCTCGGCTCTGCAGGAAGTGCGGGGGGCGCATCGGGTGACCGATCAGTCGCCGGAGGAGAAGTACCAGGCCCTGGAGCGGTATACCCGCAACCTGACCGAGGAGGCGCGCAAGGGAAAGCTCGATCCGGTTATCGGCCGGGACGAGGAGATTCGCCGGGTGATGCAAGTGCTCTCCCGCCGGACCAAGAACAATCCGGTCCTGATCGGCGAGCCCGGCGTGGGGAAGACGGCGATCGTGGAGGGCCTGGCTCAGCGCATCGTTCACGGCGACATCCCGGAGTCGCTCCGCAACCGCGAGCTGGTCTCGCTCGACATCGGGGCCCTGCTGGCCGGGGCCAAGTTCAGGGGAGAATTCGAGGAGCGGCTCAAGGCGGTGGTCAAAGAGCTCACCGAGAGCGAGGGGAAGTACATCACCTTCATCGATGAGCTGCATACCATCGTGGGCGCCGGAGCGGCCGAGGGCGCGGTGGACGCGAGCAACATGCTCAAGCCGCCGTTGGCCCGGGGCGAGCTGCACGTGATCGGCGCCACCACGCTGGACGAGTATCGGAAGCACATCGAGAAGGACCCGGCCCTCGAGCGACGCTTCCAGCCGGTCATGGTGGGAGAGCCCACGGTGGCCGATACCATCGCCATTCTGCGGGGCCTCAAGGAGAAGTACGAGGTCCACCACGGCGTCCGCATCACCGACAACGCCATCATCGCCGCGGCCACCCTGTCGGACCGCTACATCGGCGACCGGTTCCTGCCCGACAAGGCGATCGACCTGATCGACGAAGCGGCCAGCCGGCTCCGGATCGAGATCGACAGCCTGCCGCAGGAAATCGACGAGGTCGAGCGGCGCATCGTCCAGCTGGAGATCGAGCGTCAGGCGCTGCTCAAAGAAAAGGACCGCGCGGCGGTGGAGCGGCGCGAGGCCCTGGAGCGGGAGATCGCGTCGCTACGGGAGCGGAGCTCCGGGATGAAGGCGCAGTGGCAGGCGGAAAAAGGCGCGCTCCAGGAGATTCAGCAGCTCAAGGCGGAGATCGAGAACGTGCGGGGGGAAATCGATCAGGCCACCCGGCGTGGCGATCTCCAGAAGGCGGCCGAGCTCAGATACGGGCGGCTGCCGGAGCTGGAGCGGCGGGTCGCCGAGGACGAGCGCCGGCTGCACGAGGTCCAGTCCACCACTCAGTATCTCAAGGAGGCGGTGGACTCCGAAGACATCGCGGAGATCGTGTCCAAGTGGACCGGAATTCCGGTGTCCAAGATGCTGGAGTCGGAGCGCGAGCGCCTGACTCGGCTGGAGGAGGAGCTGGGGCGCCGCGTGATTGGCCAGCCCGCGGCGGTAACCGCGGTAGCCAACGCGGTGCGCCGGAGCCGCGCGGGACTGCAGGACCAGAACCGCCCGCTGGGCTCATTCATCTTCCTGGGGCCAACCGGCGTGGGAAAGACCGAAACCGCCCGGGCACTGGCTGAGTTTCTCTTCGATGACGAGCGGGCGCTGGTGCGCCTGGATATGTCGGAGTACATGGAGAAGCACTCGGTTGCCCGGATGATCGGCGCGCCGCCGGGATACGTCGGTTATGAGGAAGGGGGACAGCTCACCGAGGCAATCCGGCGCCGGCCCTACAGCGTCATCCTGTTCGACGAGATCGAGAAGGCGCACCCCGATGTGTTCAACGTGCTTCTCCAGATTCTAGATGATGGCCGGCTGACCGACAGCCAGGGGCGGGTGGTCGATTTCCGGAACTCGGTGATCATCATGACCTCGAACATCGGCAGCCAGTACATCGTGGACGCCGGTGGGCAACTGGATTCCCGGGGCTGGGAGAGGGTGGAGCAGCGGGTGAGGGACGAGCTGCGCAATCACTTCCGGCCCGAGTTCCTCAACCGGGTGGATGACATCATCGTCTTCCGGCAGCTCAGCAGGGAAGACCTGGTGCAGATCGTCGACCTGCAGCTGGAGCGGCTGCAGCACATGCTGGCCCAGCGGCACCTGACGCTGGAGGTTACCCCCGAGGCCAAGGCGCTGCTGGCGGCCGAAGGTTACGATCCGGTCTACGGGGCTCGTCCACTCAAGCGGGTGATCCAGCGGCTGTTGCAGAACCCCATCGCGCTCGAGCTTCTGGAAGGAAACTTCCACGAGGGCGACACAATTCGAGCGGAACGCGACGGAGACCGGCTCAGGTTCGACCGAGTCGAGGCGCCGAGCCCGGTGGTTCCCGAGCTGGCCGGTGCGTAGGGGCACACCATCTCCCAGCGATCTGGCGGGAATGGAGGCCGCTCTGCGCCTGGCGCGGGCGGCCTCCGTTCGCGAGGAGGTCCCGGTGGGCGCGGTGGTTATTGGCGAAGGCGAGGTGCTGGCCGAGGCCCACAATGAGACCATTCAGCGGCGGGACCCCATGGCCCACGCCGAGCTGCTCGCGCTGCAGCGGGCGCTGCAGCGGACGGGGGAAGACCGACTGCCGCTTGCCACGCTATACATCACGCTGGAGCCCTGCGCTCAGTGCGCCGGCGCCATCGTGCTGAGCAAGGTCGGGCGGGTGGTGTTCGGCGCGTACGATTCGCGCTGCGGAATGGCGGGATCGGTGTACGATCTGCTCCGAAACCCGCGTACCAATCACCGGCCCGAGGTCATCGGGGGATTGATGGCCGAGGAGTGTGCCGACCTGCTGAAGCGGTTCTTCCTGGTGAAACGAGGAGGGTAAACACGGCCACCGGCAATGGCCTGTGTGCGAGTCCCACCAACTGCCGCATCTCCTGACTACATAGCCGCCTTGCCGCGGCGGCAAGCCGCACCTCTCAGCTTCGGAGCACCCCAATGCGACGCCCACGCCTCTGGACCGTCCGCCGGACGGCCGCCTCCACTCTGCTTTTGCTGCTGGTTCTGGCCTCGACGGCCGCCGCACCCACGATCACCGGACCCAAAACGGGGCGGATCACCGGCCACGTTCGGGATCAGGCCGGCGCTCCGGTGGCGAGTGTCCAGGTGTTCGTAATCGGGACCGCACTGCACGCGCTCACCGACCAAAGCGGCTCGTATACCATCGCCGAAGTTGCCGAAGGTTCGGTACAGCTGCGCGTGGCTTTCGTCGGATACAAGCCGGTCCAGACTACGGTGACGGTGCGTGCCGGTCGCACCACCATTCACGACTTCGTGCTCGAGGCAAGCCCGCTGCAGATGTCGGAACTGGTGGTCACCGATGCCGACGCAGCGGCCAGCCCGACCCAGACGTCCAAACGGAGAGTTGAAGAGCAGAGCAAGGTCGAAAACCGCGCCAGCCGAGTCGATGGTTCCCAAGGGGCCGTCAGCGCGCTTCCGGTCGAGCCGTGGCGACAGCAGCAGGAGCCGGGCAACACCGAGGCATATGCCCGGATCGAGGACACTCGCTTTCTCACCGCGAGCGGCAATCCGCTCTCGACCTTCTCCATTGACGTGGATGCGGCGTCCTACAGCAACGTGCGCCGGTTCCTCAGCGGGGGCGCGCTGCCGCCGGCCGACGCAGTGCGGCTGGAAGAGCTGGTGAACTACTTCTCCTATACCTATCCGGATCACACCGGCAGTCACCCCTTTGCGGTCAGCACCGACGTTGGATCATGCCCCTGGGACGCCGATCACCGTTTGGTCCGCATCGGTTTGCAGGCGAAACACATCGCCACCCGCGATCTGCCGCCCAGCAATCTCGTGTTCCTGATCGATGTGTCCGGATCGATGCAATCGGAGGACAAGCTTCCGCTGGTGAAGCAGGCCTTCAGAGCGCTGGTCCAGGAGCTTCGGCCCGAGGACCGGGTGGCGATCGTGGTCTATGCCGGTGCAGCCGGGCTGGTGTTGCCCTCTACGTCGGGCGCCGACAAGGCGGCCATTCTGGAGGCGATCGACCGGCTGGAGGCAGGAGGATCGACCGCGGGTGGCGCCGGACTCCGGCTGGCGTACGATGTGGCTCGGGAGAACTATCTCCCAGAAGGCAACAACCGGCTGATCCTCGCGACCGACGGCGATTTCAACGTCGGTCTCAGCTCCGATGCCGAGATGATCCGGCTGGTCGAGACCCGACGAGAGGAAGGAACCTTTCTTACGGTACTGGGCTTCGGCACCGGAAATCTGAAGGACACCAAGATGGAGCAGATGGCTGACAAGGGAAACGGCCACTACGCCTACATCGACAACTTCCGGGAGGCCCACAAGGTCTTCGTGCGGGAATTCGGGGGCACACTCTTCACCGTCGCCAAGGACGTAAAGATTCAGGTGGAGTTCAATCCTGCCCGTGTGCAGGCATACCGGCTACTGGGCTACGAGAACCGGGTCCTGGCCAAGGAAGATTTCGCCGACGACAAGAAGGATGCGGGCGAGATCGGGGCGGGGCACGCCGTGACCGCGCTGTACGAGGTGGTGCCGGTAGGCGCTCCGCCAGTGGCGGTGGCCGGTGACAGTCTGACCTACCAGCAGGTCACGTTGAAGCCGAGCGCCAGCCGGAGCAACGACCTGCTGACCGTTCGCCTCCGGTACAAGGATCCAACCGGTACCAAGAGCCGGCTGCTGTCAGCTCCGGTGATGGATCAGGGCGAGCGGGGCTCCTCCGATCTGCGGTTTGCGTCTGCTGTGGCCGCCTTTGCCATGGTGCTGCGGAACTCGGAATACCGGGGCAGCGCCGACTACAACCTGGTGCTCACACTGGCCCGGGAGTCGCGAGGCGAGGACGAGGAAGGCTACCGGCAGGAGTTCATCAGCATGGTGGAGCGGGCGAGGTCCCTGACCGCCGGCGGAGAAACCGTTAGCCGGTAAGCGGTGCGCCCGGGGAACGGTAAACGGCGAACGGTAAGCAGGGGATATTGCGACGGACAGGGTGGGATTCGAACCCACGATACCCTTGCGGGTATACCGGTTTTCGAGGCAATACCGGGAAAGCGGAATCTTTCCTCGAGAGTAGAAATCTTGTCCCGCCGTGCCCGCTTCAGCCGTACGCGAAAGCAAAAGCCACAGAACCGCTCGCACAACTCTAACCGAAGCCTAACCCGCGCTCACACGTTGTTCAGCCGGTGCTCCAATGATCGGGCGGCTCGTTGAATCAGGGGGTCCAATCCGTCCCGTAGCTGCCAAAGCGAGCGTCGTGACCCGGTCAAGGCTCGGGGTTCTCGCCGACGAGTCTCGCCAGTTCGCCGCGCACTCGCTCAACCTCCGGCTTCTGCGAGGGTTCAGGGTCGGCACGCAGGGCGAGGTAGTGCTGGTAGGCCCGGACTGCGCCGGCACGGTCCCCAGCGAGTGCTGCAATTCGACCCTCCTCCCGCAAAGCTGTAGAAAAGAACTCGAGGTGCTCCGGATCTATGTAGTACGCTCGCCGCCGGAGGGCTCGGAGTGCGCCGGTCAGGTTACCGCGGGATTCCTGCAGGCGGGCAAGCTGGAGATTAGCCGCGTGAACGAGCGCCTGCAGTCCATCTTGGCGGGCGCGGACGAGCGAGTCGAGCTGCTCGAGCTTCTCGACCGGCACGTTTCTTTTATTGAGGGCAGATCGCATGACATCCAAGAGCCCAGCGCAGAGCTCAACCGTGTAGGCCAGATTGGCCTCACTGGTTCCTGCCCGAAGCTGCACGATCGCCCGCTCTAAGGCGCGCGTGTCGCCCCGGGTCAGTCTCCACAGCTCGGTAACACAAATGTCGCACAGCTGGAAGGCACGGGCCGATGCTGGCCGCACCGGCCGGGCCTCAGCAGATATTGCCAACTTGCGTACCGCCAAAGTGGCTGCAGCCGCATCCCCACTCCCGTAGAGTGCATCGAGCACACTGTAGTAGAGGGAGCGATGCGGATTCTCTGGCGTGTCGTAGCTCTGCAGAGCCGCCGTGGCTCTGGACGCGGCCTCGGGCCGGCCCCGGTTCAGGGCGAACACCCGAGCCGCATTCAGCGCGTCCCCACGGTCCTCTCGGGTCTCTGCTCGGCTGAGAAGGAGCTCGATGGCTCGCTCGGCATCCTCGAGCGCGATTCCATCGAACTGGCTGGCATGCGCGATGGCCGAGAGTTGCCGGTAGTCCAATTGACCAAAGCGGGCCCGAAGTGCGGCTTGCCCGCTGGTGTCGCCCACTCCTGTGACCAGCCGCCAGCGCACGAAATCAGCGTCGTCAGCCTGAGGATTCCGCGACAGGTACAGTGCACCCAGGGCACGCACGCTCGCCGTGTCGTGACCGACTACGGCCAGATCGACCAGGTGCGCCAGGGGCGATGAGAATGTAGAATCGAGCGCGAGGGCCCGGGCGAACCCACGGGCCGCACGGTCCCACGAATCCTCCGCATCAAGCACGCGTCCTTCGTGAAACAAGAGATCGGCGAGCTCATATTGCGATTCCGGCTGGTCGGGGCTCATCTCTACCACCCGCTCCCATGCGGCAAGCCCTTCGACCGAAGGTGAGGGTGCGGGATAGCGAGGTCCTGCCGCAGCAACGAGGAACAGCCGGTCCCGCTTACTGAGCCGGTCGCGCGCCGCCCACGCAAGGGCCAACCCGCGAGGTTTGGCTTCGCCTTCGGCGGGGGTCCAGACTGCCGCCGATCGAAGGCCGAGGCCCGCCAGAGCGAACGTGGAATCGAATTCGAGGGCCCGTCCGAACTGCTGGACCGCCTCGATATATCGACCGTTACGGTAGGCCGACCGGCCTTCGAGGTAAGCCCTGAGTGCAGGTAGCGAGGTCGTGGTCAAATTCACCAGATTCTCGGTCTCGCCCGCTTCACCGGCGAGGAGGCCTGCGGTGAGCCGGTCCACCAGGACCGACAGGCTGTCCAGCGGCCCCTCCATGCTGACTGATAGGGGCGCACGCCCGCCGGACACCCTCACAAAGGAGGCGGTCAAGACGAGTCTGGGCGGCGCACCCACCACAGAGCCCTCGATGAGCCGTCCCGCGCCCAGGTGCCGAGCGACCTGAAGTGCCTTCTCCTCAGGCAAGTCGTCTTGCGTTGATCCGCCCGCTCGCCGCCAGGCGCTGATGACGCTCCGCGGATCCACGGAGCGCGGCCCGGCATCGCCGGTGAGCTTCGCCGCCAAAAGATCAACCATCCCCTCCCTCAGGTAGCTGAGGTCGGGATCGGCTCCGGCGACACGGAAGGGCAGAATCATCACCGCGCGCTCATCGGCTGCCAGCAGTGGCGTCCGTGAACGATTGAACAGAGTAAGTCCCAGCGCGATCAGCGCGCCAACACCCAAGACAGCGACAGGCCAACGGCGCGCGATATGCCGCTTCGCCCCGGGTACGCCAGGCGAGGAGCCATCCCTTTCCCTCGCGTCCGGGACGGACAAGGCCTTCCCGAATTGGCCTGCTGTTGCGAACCGGTCAGCCGGTGTCTTTGCCAGTGCGATCCGAATCGCTCGATCTATATGTTCGGGAACCCCCTCGCGCACACGTCGGATCGAGGGTACCGGGTCGGTCAATCGTTTGGCGACCACGGCTTGCGGAGTGGGTCCCGTGTAGGGCGGCTCGCCAGCCAACATCTCGTACAGGACGCAGCCGAGCGCATAGACATCTGAGCGGGCATCAGCCCGCCCCGCACCTGCCTGCTCGGGGCTCATGTAGGTGGGCGTGCCGACCGCGAACCCGGTCTCCGTGAGATCGGCTC